>CAWZYX010000049.1:0-20105 GCA_963966315.1 uncultured Winogradskyella sp.
AGGAAGCAATATCCAAAAGCGAAGATCATTGTCATCGAAAAAGGAATGTTTCCACAGGGCGCTAGTACCAAAAACGCTGGATTCGCCTGCTTCGGCAGCTTTAGCGAAATACTGGAGGACCTCAATCACCATACCGAGGAAGAGGTACTTCAGCTCATAAGACAGCGTCTGGATGGATTGAAGTTACTACGAGAAACATTGGGTGATAAGACGATTGACTACAAGCCATTTGGAGGATACGAGCTCTTTATGAAGAAGGATCAGGAAGTTTTTGAACAGTGTATGACTCAAATGAGTTATGTTAATCGACTTTTAAAGCCAGTCGTTCAAAACGATGTGTTTTTAGAAAAAAACGACTCGTTTCAATTCGGTAGCATCATCCCTAAGCTTTCTTTTAATGCGCTTGAAGGACAAATAGACACTGGTAAAATGATGAAAGCCTTATTAAAAAAAGCCGTTGAAGAGGATGTTTTGGTCATCAATAACTGCCAGCTTATAAAATTTACAGAAGAACTCAACAATGTTCACCTGTTAACCCATCAGTTTGAGTTTAAAACTCAATACCTTATGATCGCTACCAATGGTTTTGCCAGACAGTTACTGGACTGTGAGGTTAGCCCGGCACGTGCTCAGGTTCTGATCACTAATCCAATACCCAACCTCCGGATTAAAGGAAGCTTTCATTTAGACCGTGGCTATTATTATTTCAGAGACATAGATAATCGTATTCTTTTTGGGGGTGGTAGAAACCTGGATTTTCAGGGGGAAGAAACCACGAAATTCGGCGAAACAGAAATTATTCAAAACAGGCTGGAACATTTACTAAAACAAGTTATTCTTCCTAGTGAGGATTTTTTTATCGAGCAACGCTGGTCCGGAATTATGGGTGTGGGCACTCAAAAAAAACCCATTGTTAAACCTGTCGGTAATCGTGTGTTTTGCGGTGTCAGACTTGGTGGTATGGGTGTGGCTATAGGAAGTACTGTAGGCCGGAATTTAGCATGTTTGGTGTCATGAGTATCAAACAAGAACTTCTAAGCTACTGCCATGAATTAATAAGCAAGCGAATCTCAGGAATTCAGCTAGCCCTCTCGGACGTTTTAATGAGCCTTGGTTCCGAGACAAAAAGCTCTGCCGGAGACAAACACGAAACGGGTAGGGCCATGCTTCATCTCGAGCGAGAAAAATTAGGCCATCAGTTGAAAGAAGCAGAACAGCAAAAGAATCTCCTTAATCGTTTATCACAAGTACAACCCTCTGAGCGAATTTCCTTAGGAAGCCTGGTGGAGACAACACAGGCCTGGTATTTTATTTCTGTCAGTGCCGGAGAGATACAGATAAAGGGAAAAAGCTATTACGCTGTGTCAGCAGGAAGTCCTGTGGGTCAGTTACTCCTTGGAAAAGCTAAGGGTGAGCTAATTGAGTTTAGAGGTACCAGCATCAAAGTTATTAAAGTTCTGTAAAAGTCGGGCAGAAGCTTTTTTTCTGGACGCATTCAATCGTAACTTATCCTTTTTCTAAAAAATGTTGAAGTATTTAATCTATTTAGTCGGTGCGCTTTTGATCGCGCAGCCTAGTTTGAGTCAGGAGTCTGAGGTATCATTCGTGATCAGGAATTTTGGGATTAACGTGGACGGGCACTTCAATAGTTTTGAAATAAACCTTGATGTAGACGCAACAGGAGCAGTTAACAAGATTAAGGGTACCGTCTTTGTTCATTCTGTTGAAACGGGCATCGAAAGAAGAGATGAGCACCTTTTAAAGGAGGATTATTTTGACGTGATTAACCACCCAGAAATAATTCTAATCAGTGATAGCCTAACACCACTAAACAGTACAGATTATCAAATAGAAGCAAGATTAAGCATCAAGGGCGTCACCAAGACAATATCCTTTGTTGGGTCTTTAATTGAGGAGCATAAAAGAACCCTTTTCCAGTCCGAATTTGAGATTAATCGACGAGACTTTGATGTTGGGGGTGGTGGCTTTTTGGGGGAGCAGGTCAAAGTTAACGTTAACTATTATGTGAAGGAGTGATGAAAACAACTACCACAGAAGTGATCATCATAGGAGGCGGGCTTGCGGGCCTATGCGCCTCTATTCACCTTGCAAAAAAGGGGCGCAAAGTAGTTCTTATCGAAAAGAACGAGTATCCCAGGCATAAGGTTTGCGGAGAGTATGTTTCTAACGAAGTGCTCCCATACTTAAACTATTTGGGCTTTAATCCGTTTGCCCACGGAGCCAAAAAAATTAAAGAGTTTGAATTATCAACAAGGAACGGCAAGCGGATAGCTACCCAACTACCCCTGGGAGGATTTGGCATAAGCCGCTTTCAATTGGATTACGAATTGTATCAATTATCCAAAAGCCACGGAGTTCGCTTCGTGAAAGACCGGGTTCAGTACCTGAATTACACTGATAATAGCTTTAGTGTGGCGACCAAAAGCTCAGGTTCCTTCTACTCTAAACTTGTAATAGGCGCTTTTGGAAAACGCTCCAATCTGGACATGGCCATGCAGCGAAAATTTGTCAAAAAAAAGTCGCCCTACCTCGCTGTAAAGATGCATTCCAGCGGTGATTTTCCGGATGATAAGGTGGCACTTCACAACTTTAAGGGAGGTTACTGCGGAGTTTCAAAAGTTGAAAATGACCATATCAATTTATGCTATATCAGCAGCTTTAAAGCGTTTCAACCTTATAAAGACATTTCCCGATTTCAGGAGAAGGTGCTTTTTAAAAATGAGGCTTTAAAGGAAATATTTCAGAATACAGTACCACAATTCGAGGAGCCTTTGACCATAAGCCAGATCTCTTTCGAAACAAAGGCACCTGTGGAAAATCATGTTTTGATGTGCGGGGATTCCGCCGGTATGATCCACCCGCTTTGTGGGAACGGCATGGGGATGGCCATACGATCGGCACATTTGGTGTCAGTCTGTATTATTGAGTATCTTGAAGGAAAAATTAAAAGCAGAAAAGCATTGGAACAAAGGTACAGTAACAAGTGGTTTTCAAACTTTAGGTTGAGACTCAAAGTGGGTCATACCATCGCCTATTTATTTCGTCATGATGAGATAGCAACCCTGTTACTATACCTGCTTCGGGTATTTCCCTTTCTGGTTCCTTTGATCATTAAAATGACCCACGGCAAACCAATGAAGGTGTGATGAGCTTGTTTATAGATACCACATATCGCAGTGAGGAGATTGAACTCATGGATGATTTTTCCATTCAGGGTGATATCTTACGTGATACCTTAGACCAATTGGGACGCATCAACAGGTGGCTAGGAGGTAATGGGGTTACTTTAGATGGTATCAGGCAATTACTGAACAACCAGCCTAAAACAAAAACGTATACAGTGATCGATCTGGGCTGTGGTGATGGCGCCATGCTTCGCGAGATCGCTCGATATGGTCTAAAGCACCAGTATCATTTTAAATTATTGGGAATAGATGCCAATAAAGATGCTATAGCCTATGCAAAAGAACTTTCCAGCGCTTATCCTGAAATTGAATACCAGAGCATGGATATTTTTTCGGAACGATTTAAAGAACTGAACTGCGACATTGCCTTATGCACGCTTTTTCTACATCATTTTTCTCAGGATCAGATATATTCATTTTTAACCCGGTTGAATAATCAGACAAACCTTGGCATAGTAGCTAACGATTTACAACGTTCTGAACTGGCCTATGGCTTATTCCGATTGTTAGGACTTGTCATTTCTAACCCTATGGTGAAGCAAGATGGCTTAACTTCTATACTCCGCGCATTTAAGAGACAAGAATTGGTAAACCTCTCAAAAAAATTAAATCTGCCGTATCAGATAAAGTGGAAATGGGCGTTCAGGTACCAATGGATTTTAAAGACCAAAACCCAGTAAACATAATTATGCCTGTAAGAATCACTTCAGTTGCCAAACAATTGCCTCCGTATACTCGGGAAACCAAGGATATATTACCCTATGTTGAATTGTGGCTGGAGGGTCAGGAGGATCGCTTTAAGCGAAAAGTCCTTAAAATATTTGAAAATGCTGCTGTAGACCGTCGTTATTCCATTATGGATGCTGATGAGGTGTTCTTAAATTCATCATTCGAAGAAAAAAATGAAATCTATATCCGGGAGAGCGTTAAGTTAGCAGAGGCATCTCTGTTAAAGGCCTTAAAAAAAGCAAATTTAAAGGCCCAGGATATTGATTACATTATTACGGTTAGTTGCACGGGTATCATGATTCCTTCTCTAGATGCCTATTTGATCAACCGTATGAATATGTCGCAGGATATTGTGCGTCTTCCTGTTACTGAAATGGGTTGTGCTGCAGGTGTTTCAGGGGTGTTATATGCAAAGAACTTTTTAAAAGCCAACCCTAACAAACGAGCTGCGGTCATTGCAGTTGAATCCCCTACGGCCACCTTTCAGCTGGAGGATTATTCCATGGTTAATATCGTAAGTGCTGCCATTTTTGGCGACGGATGCGCCAGTGTGATCCTGTCGTCATACGCAGATGAAACAGGCCCTGAAATCGTCGATGAAGCCATGTACCATTTTTACGATGCAGAACATATGATGGGTTTTAAGCTGAGAAACACAGGGTTGCAAATGGTACTGGATCAGTCAGTGCCACAGACAATTGCCGATCATTTTCCTCAAATAATCAACCCCTTTCTGAAAAAAAATGGGTTGGAGATAGCAGACATCAATCATTTGATATTTCACCCGGGAGGCAAAAAAATTGTTCAGACTGTAGAGGATCTCTTCGGTACACTTGGTAAAAACATTGACGACACTAAAGAAGTCTTAAGGTTGTATGGTAATATGAGCAGTGCCACTGTTTTATACGTATTAGAGAGATTTTTGGAGAAAGGGATAAACCAGGGAGAGTATGGGTTGATGCTCAGTTTCGGTCCGGGCTTCTCAGCACAGCGAATATTATTGAAATGGTAGGAGTAAACTTGAATAAAAGCTAGTTAATCATGAATGTCAAAAAACGAAAATTTCCGTCATGCTGAGCATGTCGAAGCATATCAATAAAAAATGAGATTTTCTGACGTCTACATATGGAAGTGCTCAGACAAGAGTTTTTACACAGGAATGATCGATGATCCAGATCAAAGATGACAACAACTTAGCGAAGGAAGCATTAAATTTAAAAGAACTATACCCAATTTAACAAGAGAATTATAAAAGGCCAGTCTTCGACGGGCTCAGACTAACAACGAATGAGAGAATTTAAAAATAAAAATCAGTGGGCATTAATTCTCGGTGGGAGCTCAGGCCTTGGCCTTGCAACTGCAAGAAAATTGGCTGTCCACGGCATGAATATCATCGTAGTTCATAGAAGTTCCAGGGCCCAAACAGAAAGAGTAGATAAAGATTTTCAGAAAATTAAAGACATGGGAGTGGAGTTTCAGCAATACAATCAGGACGCCGTAAATGATCATAAGAGAGAGGTTTTAATTCAAAAGATTGAGGGTGAACTCGACAAGGGAGCAAAGATCAAAGCACTAGTGCATAGCGTGGCTAAGGGAAATCTAAAACCAATGACCTCTAAAGACGGCTTAAGCCTTAGGAATGATGATTTTGAATTGACCATTAACGCCATGGGGATCAGTCTTTACAACTGGACCAAATCGTTATTTGAACGGCATCTGCTTGATGCGGATGCCAGGATCATCAGTTTCACGAGTGAGGGAAGTACTAAAGCCTGGGAAAACTACGCAGCCGTATCGGCAGCTAAATCAACACTAGAATCCATTACGCGAAGTATTGCCCTTGAATTTGCCCCCTTTGGAATAAAAGCAAACTGTATACAGGCTGGAGTTACCGACACCGCTTCCCTGCGGATGATCCCCGGGAGCGATGAGATTATAGAACATAGCATAAAACGCAATCCCAACAAACGGTTAACCACACCAGAGGACGTAGCCAACGTGGTGTATTTATTATGTAAAGATGAAGCGTCCTGGATTACAGGATCGGTAATTCAGGTAGATGGTGGTGAGCATTTAAGATAAATGAATAAAGAAACGATCATAGCATTACTCCCCTATCAGCCTCCGTTTCTCTTTGTAGATGGCATAGAATCCATTTCCGAAGAGGGTTGCACAGGTCATTATACTTTTAAAAATGGGGAGTATTTTTATCAGGGACATTTTAAGCACCATCCGGTAACGCCCGGAGTTATTTTAACGGAGTGCATGGCACAAATAGGGGTTGTGTGTCTAGGCATTTATTTGATGGGTCAACCTTTAAAAACAATGAAGCGTCCTGAAATTGCACTCACTTCTCACCAGATGGATTATTACATTCCCGTATTTCCTGGCGAGACGGTTCGAGTCAAATCGGAAAAGCAAGTTTTTCGTTTCAATAAGCTTAAGTGCCAAGTGAAAATGTTTAACTCAAAAGGTGAATTAGTGGCCAGAGGGCAGATCTCAGGAATGCTAGGCGGAAGGAATGGTTGATCGTTGAGCAGATCAGACATGGCTAAGGTTGATTGACCATCCGGCCAATTATAAAACAAAGTTTGTGTATGAAGCATCGCGTTGTTATTACAGGGTTAGGGGTTGTAGCACCGAACGGAGTGGGGCTAGACAACTTTTCAAGTGCGCTTAAAAAAGGGCTTTCCGGGATACGTCATTTTTCAGATCTTGAAGGGTTAAACTTCTCCTGTCAGATTGGTGGAAGACCGGAGGTTTCAGAAGAACTGAAACGTCAGTATTTTTCAGACCTACAACTCAGAGGGTTTAATAGCTCCGGTATTTTATATGGTTGTATGGCAGGCATTGATGCTTGGAAAGATGCTGGGTTGGCAATTGATTCGGATGGCCGGCCCGATTTTGACACGGGTATCATTTTTGGCACCGGCACCTCCGGTGTTGATAAATTCAGAGAGGCTATTTACAAAGTAGACGATGGGCAGGTGCGGAGGCTGGGCAGTACAGTTGTATTGCAAACAATGGCTAGCGGTGTGAGCGCATTTTTAGGGGGGATGCTTGGCGTTGGGAATCAGGTTACTACCAACTCTTCGGCCTGTAGTACGGGGACGGAGGCAGTCCTCATGGGTTACGATCGTATTGCCAGTGGGAGAGCCAGGAGAATGCTGGTTGGTAGCTGTAGTGATCACGGCCCCTATGTGTGGGGAGGTTTTGATGCCATGCGCGTAATGACCTATAAGTTTAATAAGGACCCGGAAAAAGGGTCCAGACCCATGAGCGCTTCTGCCTCAGGCTTTGTGCCGGGCAGCGGTGCAGGTGCATTAATGCTCGAATCCCTGGAGAGCGCCAGGCAACGCGGAACTTCAATTTATGCAGAGGTCCTGGGAGGAGCGGTCAATTCGGGAGGGCAAAGACAGGGAGGTACCTTAACGGCCCCCAACTCTGAAGCGGTTCAAACCTGTATCAGGCAGGCTCTGCACCAGGCTCAAGTGCAGCCAGAGGAAGTAGATTTGATCAATGGTCATTTAACAGCCACCTCCAAGGATCCTGTGGAGATCGAAAACTGGGCAACAGCGTTACATCGATATGGCAAGGATTTCCCATATATCAATGCTACCAAATCTGTGATCGGGCACTGCCTGGCTGCCGCGGGCGCTATTGAGAGTGTTGCCACAGTGCTTCAGCTCCACGAGCAGTTTGTCGCGCCAAATGTCAATTGTGAAGATCTACACCCTGCGATTAACGAATTGATCTCACAGTGTTCAGTTCCATTTACCAAGGTAAATACATCCCTGGGTCTAGCAGTAAAAGCCAGTTTCGGATTTGGCGATGTTAATGCCTGTGTTTTGTTTAAAAAATTCCCTTAGTCGCACAGCAATAGCATACCAGCAGAGGAATCTTAATCTTAAGCTTCACTGAATGGACTGGTTTGTTGGGAAAACCTTCGTTGCACAATCTGTATACCACGAATAATGGTCCAATACTTTTTTACGGGAATATTATATGGTGTAAATTTACTTTATAATAAAGCCTTATGAACAAAGACGAGCTCATTGCCAAACTCAGAACCATAGTAGAACCCTATATTCAGGATGAACAAGCCTTTACAGAGCTGAACGAAGACACGGATTTTGTGAAAGACCTGAAGATCAATTCAGCCAATCTGGTAGACATTATTCTCGATATAGAGGATGCTTTTGATATCCGACTTGAAAATGAAGATATGGAGCAGATGCTCGATGTAAAGTCGGCGATGAAAATCATAAGTTCCAAGTTGCAGGAAGAATGATAGGAAATGACATTGTCGATTTTTCTATGGCCCGGTTATCGCGTTGTAAGGAGCAGCGCTTTATTGATATAGTGCTCAATGCTCATGAGCAGTGTCTTCTTGCAAAATCTACATGTCCATTTAGGTCTTTCTGGCAAATGTGGGCCATGAAAGAAGCAGCCTATAAGGCATATGTGCAGCTGCATCCAAATAGATTTTTCAAACCAAGAAGCTTCGAATGCACCGGAATGGGTGCTCATGAAAGAGTGCATTACAAAAACTTTAGCGTTGAGGTGATCACAGAAATACATGAATCTTACGCGTTCGCTCAAACCACTTCTGAACAAAGGATAACAAGAACACAGATACAAGAGTTGTCTGCAAACTGCAGTACGCTAGGGCAGATCCTTCGAAAACCCCTTTTTTACGAGGTCTCAGAGATGTATGGACTTTCCAAAAGCAGCTTAAAAATTGTAAAAAATAAGGCCGGGGTTCCTAAAGTTTATTGTGGAGCAAAAGCACTACCATTGCACATATCGCTTACCCACCATGGCCGTTTTGCCGCATATTCAATTGTTGAGTATTGAAAACCCTGAGAGATATAATCGTCTTTATCATAAGGTTCAGATTAACCATTCTGCTAATTCTCGGTGCCTTGGTGGCTCTTTCCGCTTACCAGACCTTCAAAAAATTGAGGGTCGATAATTCACTGGGCATCTGGTTTTTAGACAATAATCCCAGCTATCGGGCATACATTGATTATCAGAAACAGTACGGTTCAGATGAAATCTTTGTAGGGATGGTCCCTGTTGATAATGCCCTGGATTCTACTCAGATCAATAATCTGAGCCGCTTTCACGAGGCGGTAGATTCCCTTTGGTTTGTGAAAACTTCCTTTAGCCTGGCAAGGGCACAATATCCCGTTTATGCGAACGATCAAATTAGGTTTGAGCCTTTGTATGATGCTCGGCGCAGCGAAAGAGGCTTGCAAAATCTCATAGCAAAGCTGCCAGATATAGCGCAGCAGTTGGTGACTAAGGATTATAAGAACCTGTTTTTTTATGTGCAGATGAGACCAACGCCAAGCATTGAAACGAATAGGGATCAAATTGCAGGAGAGATCAGGCAGGTAACGGACCACTTTTTTGACCATTATTATCTCACAGGCGCACCCGTTCTTAATGAGGCCTATAGCAAGGGGATCTATAAGGAGAGTTTGGTTTTTGGTGTGCTCACCATTCTTGTAATTGGCGTCATGCTTTTGTTTTTACTTCCCAGTAAGCGCTACCTGATTATTGCATTACTTGCCGTGGTGACACCTATTACATTGCTTTTTGGTCTGATCACAACCTTTGGCTTTGCCTTGAACATGATATCCATGCTCATCCCTACTATTTTAATGGTCTACAGTGTTAGTGATGCGGTTCACATCGTCAATATTTACCATAAGGAGGGGCTTAAAATGAGCTATGAATCCAGGTTGGACCTACTAACAATGTCTATCAGAAGGAGCTTTACCCCGTGCTTTTATACAACGCTTACTACCCTTGTGGGCTATTTTGCTTTGTATTTGTCCCCACTTCCGGCTTTTAAGGAGATGGGAATTCTTACCTGCCTTGGTTTATTGCTCAGTTTTACGCTGGTCTATTTGATCACCATCATTGGGTTTAGCTTTATGAATATCGATTTTAAAGCAGCAACACCTATTCTGCAACTGAAAAAGGTCAATCAGTCTGCTGTTATTGAATGGTTGAATCGCATTACCACGAAGCGAAGAAGGACTATTATAATTGTCTCTACTATGATTCTATTGTTCGGGCTGTATTCGGTGGTTAAGGTTAGGATTGATACCGACTCTTTGGATTTACTAGCTGAAGGTCCTGCAAAAGAAGAGCTGAGGATTGTGGAACAACATTTAGAGAGCAGTTCACGCTTACAGCTGAACATTACAGCAAAACAAGGCAGCATGCTCGAACCTTCCAATATTAGAAAACTGGAGAGATTTCAGGATTCTGTCGCAAGCATTTCATTTGCTGCTCATCCGGTATCAGTGATCAACCTCAAGCGATTCCTAGAAAAGCGCTCACCCATATTATTTCAGTCAAACATCACTGAATCAGAGATTAAGTCAACTATGAAACAGATGGTATTAGGTGAGAATGATTACTTCAGCTTGATTTCAGACGACCTTCAAACAACGGGAATGGTTTTGGGTGTTAAGGAAATCAAGACTTCCGAGCTTGAGAGCTTGCTGTCCGACATTGAAACCAAATTTAAAGAACAGTTTGACCCAACAGAGTACGAGCTAAAAATCAATGGGTTTTCAGTGGTTTTTTCTCAGTTGAACAGGTTTATTCTGGAGACTCAGTTCAAATCCTTTTTTGCGGCATTTTTTGTTGGATTCCTCTGTCTTTTATTCTTTATAAGGAATTTGCGAACCACTATTTTGGTGCTAATTCCAAATGTACTGCCACTGGCAATCCTGGCTATTTTCATGAGTCTGTTAGACATACCCCTCGATGTATCTACAGCCATGATCACGCCGATCATGCTCGGTATTGCTATGGACGACACCATTCATTTAGTTTATAAGTACAGGCCTGACAAGACCATTAAGGGTAGCCCCAGAGATCGTATGGACAATGCTATGCGGTATACTGGCAGCGCCTTGTTTTCAACCACAATTGCTCTGGTAGCCGGATTTTTGATCATCAGTTCCAGTGCAGTCCCCTCCGTAAGGGATTTTGGCTTACTTTGTGCGATAACAGTAGCCATTGCTTTGCTGACGGATATTATCTATCTGCCGGCTTTACTCAAGCAAATGGATCGCTAAGGACACAACTTGATTTTTATTCTTGAATGACTCGCATAGCTACTTGTAGACTCGATAAAGATGGAACTGTCTTTGTATCGAGCCTGCAGCAGCCAGTTTTTTCCGTTAAAATAACACTGCTCTACCACGGCATGATGTTCTGACCGGTCTACGATCTCAATCTGATGGGCGTAGTAAATATGCTTATCAATGAGGTTGTATTCTCCAAAAAAAGCAGCCACTAATGGCAACTCTGGATTCTGGTAGACGTCTTCCGGGCTGCCCTGACGTATAATTTTTTGGTCCTTAAGCACTAGAAGAGTATCTGCAAACCCTAAAACGTCATCTTTATCGTGGGTGGCCACCAGGCAGGTGATCCCTTCTTGTTTGAGATGAGTAAAAACCTTGCGTCGTAAAGACTGTTTTTTAAAATTATCGATATGGCTGAAGGGTTCATCCAGCAACAGGATCTCGGGTTGTTTGGCCAAGGCTCTTGCCAAGGCTACGCGTTGTTTCTGGCCGCCACTTAAATTTTTTACTTTGGTATCGGCATAGGTTTCTAACTCTACCACCTTCATGAGCTCCAGGGTCCTCCTGGCTTTTTCCTCCAGGTAGAAATTGGAGAGGAATTCACCTATATTTTCTGCCACGCTGGTGAAGGGCATCAGGTCGAACTCCTGAGTCACCTGCTTCATAAAATCATAACCCACTACAAGATTATAGGAGGGACCCTTGACCTGTTGCTCTTTCCACCATATCTCACCTTCTTTTAGATCGTTACGCCCGTAAATAAGATTGAGCAAAGTACTTTTTCCCGAACCACTCTCGCCAATAACGGCCATGTGCTCTCCCTGTTTAAGGCGAAATGAAATTTTATTTAAAACAGGAGTATCACCGTAGGCGAATGAAATGTCTTTAACCCGAAGCATGACGCAAAAATACCATTAAAAAAGGCTGCCTGAAACCTCAGGCAGCCTGTATCCATTATTTTAAAACTAAATTAACCTTTCAATTTACTTGGCAGGGCCTCGAAACCCATATTATACAGTGTAAATCCATAGATGTCTGCGTACTGTTCAATGGTTTTGCTCACTGGTGTGCCTGCTCCGTGGCCAGCATCTGTTTCTATTCGAATGAGCACAGGGTTAGAACCGGCTTGCTTCTCCTGTAATTCTGCGGCAAATTTAAAGCTGTGTGCAGGAACCACGCGGTCGTCGTGATCACCGGTTGTCACCATAGTAGCTGGATAGCTCACTCCTTCCTTTACGTTATGAACTGGTGAATAAGCCTTGAGATATTCAAACATTTCTTTACTCTGCTCCGCAGTTCCATAGTCATATGCCCATCCGGCACCTGCCGTAAAGGTATGGTAACGCAACATGTCTAGTACGCCAACCGCAGGGAGTGCCACCTTCATTAGGTCAGGACGTTGCGTCATCGTCGCTCCCACAAGGAGACCGCCGTTAGAGCCCCCTCTAATGGCCAGGTATTCTGAGGAGGTGTAGTTGTTTGCGATAAGGTATTCCCCCGCCGCAATAAAATCATCGAAGACATTTTGCTTATTCAACTGCGTTCCTGCGTCGTGCCAGGCTTTACCATATTCTCCACCGCCTCTTAAATTAGGCACTGCATAAATACCTCCCTGTTCCATCCAAACGGCATTGGTAATGCTAAATGAAGGCGTAAGACTTACATTAAATCCACCGTAGCCATAAAGAATGGTTGGGTTCTTGCCATTCAGTTCCAGCCCCTTTTTATGGGTGATGATCATAGGCACCTTTGTACCGTCCTTTGAAGTGTAGAAAACTTGTTTGCTCTCATAATCCTCTGGGTTAAAATCGATATTTGGCTTTCTGAACAATTCAGAAGTGCCCTCTTTGATATTGTATTTATAAATACTTCCGGGGGTGACATAGTTAGTGAAGGAGTAGTACAGTTCGGTATCTTCTTTTTTGGCACCAAAGCCTCCGGCACTACCCACTCCCGGCAATTCCACCTCCCGAATGAGCTTACCATCGTAATCGTACTGTAATACCTTGGACACAGCATCCACCATATAATCGGCAAAGAAGTATCCTCCTCCCGTAGATGGGCTCAATACATGATCGGTCTCTGCAATAAAATCCACCCAGTTTTCTGAACCCGGATCAGAGGCATCAACGGTCACCACCTTTTGGTTTGGCGCATCCATGTTGGTGACGATGTACAGCTTACTACCTACATTTTCAATGACGTATGAATCGGTATCTGTATGGTCTAATATAGTGACAATTGGACTATTGGGTTGAGACAGGTCCTTCATCAGCATTTTGGTTCCGGACGTGGAAACACGAGGATAAATAAAGAGGTAGTTGTCGTCCTCACTAACACTGCCACTGATATAACGATGCTTCTCTTCAGGGGTTCCTCCATAGATGAGAACGTCATCTTTTTGAGATGTCCCTATTTGATGGTAATAGAGTTTGTGCTGGTCGGTTTTTGCAGAAAGCTCAGACCCTTTTGGTTTGTCATAGCTTGAGTAGTAAAAGCCCTCATTTTTATACCAGGACATACCTGAAAACTTAATGTCTACCAGTGTATCTTCAATAATTTCTTTGGTTATTGCATCCATGACAAGGATCTTTCTCCAGTCGCTTCCTCCCTCTGAAATGGAGTAGGCTGCCAGATTCCCGTTTCGCGAAAAGCTCAGGCCACCTAGAGAAATGGTTCCGTCTTCCTTAAAGGTATTAGGGTCCAGAAATACCTCTGCGGCATCCGGACCGTCTTCTGTTTTGTATCTGTAAATCACATATTGGTTCTGTAAGCCATCGTTCTTGTAGAAATAGGTATAATCTCCTTCAACAAACGGAGCTCCCACCTTTTCGTAGTTCCACAATTCTGTGAGCCTGTCCTTTAATTCCTGGCGATAGGGTATCTTATTCAGATAATCAAAGGTCACCGCGTTCTGGCTTTCAACCCAGGCTTCCGTTTCTTCACTTCTGTCATCTTCCAACCAACGATAGGGATCGGCAACCGGCTCTCCAAAATAAGTGTCTACCGTATCAACCTTTTTAGTGGAGGGATACTTTAATGCTGTAGCCATATTTTTTTGATCTTCATTTTTGCAACTGTAAAAGAGTGCAAAACACACCCCTATAAGCAGTACTTTTTTCATGTTAATGCGATTTAAAATTGAACCATTAAAAATACAAAAGTTCGACAGCTTTACAGTTATCGAACTTTCATAAATTTTAATAGGGTTTCGCCTAAGAAAGGGATCTGCTCTTAATAAGCCCAGATCGTATGAGGTGCTCGGCTATTTGAATCGTGTTTGTAGCAGCTCCTTTTCTCAGGTTGTCACTTACAACCCACATGTTCAGTGTGTTGGGTTGTGATTCGTCACGTCTTAAACGGCCTACAAACACCTCGTCTTTACCATGTGCGTATTTAGGCATGGGGTATACACCCAATTCCGGATTGTCCTGAAGGGTCACCCCAGGTGTGTCCTTAAGGAGGCTTCTCACTTCAGACAGATCAAAATCCTTGTGAAACTCTACATTTACAGATTCACTGTGTCCGCCGGCAGTAGGTATGCGCACTGCGGTGGCCGTTACAGCTATTGTTCGGTCATTCAGTATTTTCTGGGTCTCACGAACCAGTTTCATTTCCTCTTTGGTATATCCGTTTTCCTCAAAGACATCGCACTGAGGAAGCGCGTTCTTAGCAATGGGATAGGGGTAAGCCATTTCTCCATCCCTTCCGGCAATTTCGTTTTCCAGTTGCTCCACCGCCTTGACGCCGGTGCCTGATACGGACTGATAGGTTGATACGACAATACGTTTAATCCCGTATTTCTTGTGTAGTGGTGCCAGAGCCATGACCATTTGAATGGTAGAGCAATTAGGGTTGGCAATGATGCGATCGGTAGGCTCTAAGGTCTGAGCATTTATTTCAGGAACCACCAGTTTTTTACTGTGATCCATTCGCCAGGCCGAAGAATTGTCGATCACAGTGGTGCCTGCCTCCGCGAATTTAGGAGCCCATTCCAGGGAGGTTGCTCCACCGGCAGAGAACAATGCAATATCAGGCCTAGCATTGACAGCATCCTGTAATCCAATGACAACAAGGGGGTTGCCTTTGTAACTAATGGTCTTACCAACTGAACGCTCTGATGCGACCACCAGTACTTCATCGGCAGGGAACTGACGCTCCTCTAACACCTTTAACATTACACCACCAACCAAACCTGTGGCTCCTACAACAGCAATTTTCATATAATTCGGGTTTTTTCAGCCATCAAAAGTAGCCATTTATTAGGTCCGATTTTTTAAATAAATCCTAAAAAAAGCCGCTTAAAGAAGCGGCTCATTTGTTTAAATACAAATCTATTTTTTCAGTGAATCTCTGATCTCCGTCAACAGATCAATTTCAGATGGTCCGGCAGGTTCTTCAGGAGCCGGCTCTTCTTTCTTCTTCATTTTATTCACACCTTTTACGACCAGGAACATGACAAATGCCACAATGATGAAGTCAATCACGTTGGTGAGAAACTCTCCCCATAAAACAGCCACTTCGCCAACCAGTTCTCCGGCCTCATTAGTGGTGCCCTCTTTGATAATCCATTTGAGGTCCTTAAAATCGGCATTAAAGACGAGGCCAATGAGGGGGGAGACAATGCCTCCCGTAAAAGAGGTAACCACTTGTTTAAAGGCAGCACCCATGACAAAACCTACAGCAATGTCCACCAAGTTGCCTTTCATCGCAAATTCTTTAAATTCTTTAAGCATAGAATAAATATTTAGTTAGGGATAAGAAAAATACAAAAAAATCCTTATTGAAATGCTGACATAGAAGAAGCTACGTATTGAAATTTATTCAACTAAAACGCTGGGCTAGGTGATGGCTACAGACAGCGTTATGAAATATAGATTCGCTTAACCCTTTGAGAAACCGCGGTCAGTATTTCATAGGAGATGGTTCCTACAGCATCTGCCAAAGCGGTCACAGGGGCATCCGGTCCAAATAGAAGAACCTCATCTCCTTCGGCGCATTCTATTCCTGTAATATTCACCATGATCATATCCATACAAACATTGCCAATGATGGGAGCCCTTTGCCCCTGAATGGTCACATAGCCCTTTTCATTTCCGTAGTGTCTGCTAATCCCGTCGGCATGACCTATAGGCAAGGTAGCGATCTTTTCAAACCCTCTGGCTTTGTAAGCGCGATTATAGCCAACCGTTTCATCTTTTTCGATAAGATGGATCTGTGAGATCACGGTTTTAAGAGTGGCAATCGGAATCAATTCAGCATCTTCAGAGGCGATATTTCCAAACCCATAAAGTCCAATGCCACAACGCACCATATCAAAATGCGCTTCAGGATAGTTAATAACTCCTGAGGTATTGCAAAGGTGCAGCATGGCCTGATAGCCCAAAGACGAAGTGAGCCTTTCAGCGACACTTTTAAAAGCAGATATTTGATTTTGTGTAAAAAAACGTTGGTCCATGTCTTCGCTCGCCGCCAGATGAGAGAAGATAGACTTTACTTTGATCGATTGTGTTTCTGCAAGTTGGGAAGTGATGTAGGCCAGGTCATTTTCCCAGAACCCCAATCGGTTAAGGCCGGTATTAAATTTTATATGAATCGGGAAATGACGCTGATCTTTTGCCTCTGCCACTTTTATAAATTCTCGCAATATTCTTGGACTATAAATGCTGGGTTCAAGACATCGATCGATGAGGGTTTCAAAATTAACAACCTGTGGATGCAGCACCAAAATTGGCAGTTCGATACCTGCATCTCTTAAAACCACCCCCTCCTGCACGTAGGCCACAGCCAGGTAATCGGCACCTAACCGCGCAAGCTCTTTGGCGACCGCAACGGCGTCATTTCCATAAGCAAAGGCTTTAACAACGGCGAGGAATCGTGTGTTGTTTTGAAGTTTAGATTTTAAATAGCTGAAGTTGTGAGACAAAGCCTTAAGGTCGATCTCAAGCTGAGTTTCCTGTGCTTTAGGCATTGTCGTTCTGGTCTTTTGGATTGATCTCCTCAGCATCTCTTACCTGCAGATTGCGAAGCTTATCGCGCAGCATGGTCTTATAAAAAGCAGCTCTGCTCAAGGGCTCGTATTCATCAACCTCCCCCAAAAGCACCAGGTCATCACTTTTTGCCTTGCGGTAGCTGTACTGAGCCAGGTTTCCGGTCTTTGTGCATACGGCATGCACCTTGGTTACATATTCTGCCGTTGCCATTAAGTAAGGCATGGGCCCAAAAGGGTTCCCTTTAAAGTCCATGTCCAGTCCGGCCACAATAACACGTATTCCTTTGTTGGCCAGATCATTGCACACTCTAACGATCTCATCATCAAAGAATTGAGCCTCGTCTATTCCCACCACATCGCAACCATCGGCTAAAATGGGAATGTTGGCAGCTGCCGGAACAGGGGTGGACCTGATCTCATTAGCATCGTGGGAGACCACCATTTCGTCGTTATATCGATTATCCACTGTTGGCTTAAAGATCTCCACTTTCTGACGGGCAAATTTTGCACGCCTTAGCCGGCGGATCAGCTCCTCTGTTTTACCAGAGAACATGGACCCACAAATGACTTCGATCCAGCCAAATTGTTCTTTATGATTTACAGTGTTTTCGAGAAACATTTTGTAATTTTAGCACTAAATGAGCGGTAATTTTCGTTATTCATACAGTGACGTAAATTTAGCAAAAAACAAAGGTAATCATCATGAAAAAGAAATTAGAATCAGAATTAGTAAGCATCGCTCACAGGATTCTAAAACTCAAAGGGAAGGAAGATGTGGTACGCATGCAGGAAGAAGTAGCCAAGCTTTATGAAAAGCTAACGGTGCTGCGCTTTGCTCATGAAAATTTTGAGGATGCCATCCCTACAATTGGTCAGGACTCCTCCTTCTTTGACATGCTTGATTCGGCTTTTAACAACAAAGTAAGTGATACGGTCGAGGTAGAGAACAAGGTTTATGTGAACGTAGACGACCATGAGAACGAGGAGATCGTGGAGCCATTAATGGAGAAGATCAAGAACATGGTAGCCTTGATGCCAGAAAACCCTGAGTCTGAGGGGGTGGCGGTAGAAACGGCTATTAGTGACCGCGCTGTGAGTATCACCTTTGAAGACATTAGCGCTGATTTTGAAAATCTACCTGATTTTGAACCGATTGAAACCCCTGAAAAAGCAACAAATGGGTCCGGTAAACAGTCCCTTAATGAAAAATTAAACAAGGGTAAACAGCTTCAAATAGGTTTAAACGATAAACTGGCATTTATCAAGCATCTTTTTGATGGTGATATGGATGATTACAACCGTGTGGTTTCCCAATTAACCACAGTAAAATCCTTTGACGAGGCCAAAAATCTAATTAATACCATGATCAAGCCCGATTACAACAACTGGTTTGGTAAGGAGGAATATGAAGCGCGATTACTCGAAATTCTGGAAGCTCGATTCAATTAATGGCTAAGATGTTTGTAGTTCCTACACCTATTGGAAATCTAAAAGACATGACTTTTAGGGCTGTATCGGTGTTAGAAGAAGCAGACCTCATTCTCGCTGAAGACACCCGCACCACCGGAAAACTCCTGAAGCATTATGGCATTGCCACGCCTATGCAAAGCCACCATATGCACAATGAGCATAAGAAGGTAGAATCTCTTGTCGATGAATTAAAAAGGGGAATAACCATTGCGCTGGTAAGTGATGCCGGAACCCCAGCCATTTCCGATCCGGGGTTTCTATTGGTCAGAGCATGTGTGGCGGAGGGCATTGAAGTGGAGTGCCTACCGGGAGCTACGGCTTTTGTTCCCGCATTGGTCAATAGCGGACTGCCAAATAACAAATTTGTGTTTGAAGGCTTTTTACCCGTTAAAAAAGGAAGACATACGCGCTTAACGGAACTTGCGGGAGAGGCCAGAACGATGATCTTTTACGAAAGCCCCCACAAGCTGATCAAGACGCTGACCAACTTTTGTGAATACTTTGGAGAGGATCGCGCAGTGTCTGTTTCCCGAGAACTGACCAAGCTCTATGAAGAAACTGTGAGAGGCTCTGCTAAGGAGGTATTGGCGTATTATGAGAACAAGCCACCCAAAGGAGAAATTGTCATTATAGTGGGTGGTGCCGAGAAAAAAGGCGCTAGGAAGTATACTAACCCTAAATAACGAATAGTATAAAATTAAACAGGTGTGTTTTATGAATAAGAATACTTTAATGGTGTTTCTAGTATGTGCTCTTTTTGGCTTAAGGGCCTTTTCACAGGAAACAGCCGAGAGTCCCGAAACAGATTTTGGGGTTCAAAAAGGCAGAATATATACCGCCATTACATTTTCGCTTAATCAGCGTAATGCCGAAAACGAAGATCAACTGCTCAGGCAGGTTATAGACCAGGACCGCCTTAACTATCAGGTTACAAGCAATACGGGTTATGCCGTAAAAGACAACATGACCCTGGGCTTGTCTTTGGGCTATGGGAGGAAGAAAGAAGAGATTACTTTTCTGGATGAAAACCAGGACGAAATCACATCAAAACGCCTTGAACAGGGATTTTCTTTTGTGCCGAATATGCGTAACTACATACCAATTGGGAAAGGGCAACTGCAGATATTGGTTCAAACAGAATTGGGATTTACCGCTGGAGAGTCCTTAGAACGCGTTTTTTACGAAAATGAAATAGACAAGATTGAGGGAAAATATTTTGAAATAGGTTTGGGGGTAAGTCCGGGAGTTGCTTTGTTTTTTGATCGACACTGGGCTTTAGAAGCCACTGTTGGAATTGCGGGATTATCCACCCGAATAGAAGAAGAGGTTTTAAACAATGACGAACAGAACAAACAGCGTATTACGGAAACAAATATTGATTTAAGACTGAATTTGTTGTCTCTCAATTTAGGAGTTGCTTTTTACTTTTAAATTGTGTTGAAGCAATGATGTTTTTATATAACTCAAAAACAAATATCATGTACCGCTATTATTCAGTAACCATCATATTCATGGTCTTTCTTTTTTCGTTAGAAAGTTGTATTCAGGACGATTTTTTTGGACTCTCATCCTACAAGGAAATAAAGGCTTTTGAAC
>CAWZYX010000050.1:0-19749 GCA_963966315.1 uncultured Winogradskyella sp.
AATCACACATTTTTTGAAACCTAAGAAAAACACAAAATCGTATGTCAGTAGAAATAGTTTTATCTATTTTGCTGTAGGTTTGGTATTGATGTTGCTGGTGAAAACCCTGGCCATCAACTATAAGTCTTATGAAAAAAGTGACATGGACATCGTTCAGCTGATTCTAGATGAAAAATTAGAGGAAGAGATTCAAATTCCAGAGCAACTAGTGACCCCGCACCCCCCGCCACCCCCGCCACCACCAGCTCCTGAAATTATTGAAGTTGTTGAGGATGAAGAAGAGGTGGAGGAGACTGTGATAGAGTCAACAGAAACCGAAATGGATACGGAGATCGTAGAGGTTGAAGAGGTTGAAGTAGAAGAGGTTGAAGAAGACCTGGAGGTGCCTTTTGCAGTGATTGAAAACGTTCCTGTTTTCCCCGGTTGTGAAAATAAGAAAAACAACGAGGCCAAGAAACAGTGTATGTCTGAGAAAATCTCTCAATTTGTCAATAGAAAATTTAATACCGACTTAGCTGGAGATCTGGGTTTAAGTGGTCGCCAGAGAATTAGTGTATATTTTAAAATTGATAAAAATGGTAACATCACTAATGTAGGTGCTCGAGCCCCACATCCCGGATTAGAAAAAGAAGCTAAAAGAGTGATTAACATGTTGCCGAAAATGCAACCGGGAAGACAACGCGGCAAGGCTGTAACCGTACCTTATAGTTTACCTATTCTCTTCCAAGTGCAAGATTAGTAAACAGATATTCTATCATATATATCCCGTTGGTATCAGACCAACGGGATTTTTTTTGTATCACTAATTGATTATAATCATTTATCTTTCGCATAGAAAAGCCCAAATTTTGTTTAGAACAGCGATCCTATTAATCCTGATGACCCTACCAGTGCTTGCTCTGGCTCAGGAGAGAACTTCCGCAACGTTTGAAAAACCACCTGTTTTTCCAGAATGTAAAACTCAGCCTGTCGACAGTCTTGCCTGGTGTTTCAAATACCAGTTAAATGCTTATGTATATCGCAATTTCAAGGTACCTGAAAAAGTGAAGCAAGATGAGTATGTAGGTTCGATCGAGGTCTTGTTTGAAGTAGATCGTCAGGGCCGGTTTAAAACCATTTATACCGATGCCCTTTATGAAGAACTGAAAGAAGAAACTCAAAGGGTCTTCCGAGACCTGCCACAAATTGAACCTGCAAGTTATAACGGTAATCCCACCTTTGCTCAATATACTATTAGTATTAAGATCCCACTTGTAGACCCTGAACGGCAGTTGCAAATTGAGGCCCAACGTATAGAAGAAGAAAAGGCAAGAACCGAATTGTTCTCCAATGAAATAGACAGTATCAATGCACAGACCAAACCCTATGATAAGCTTGAGTACAAAAGCCCTTTGAACATACCGTTTACGCATAGATATTATTCGAGGTTTGACAGGGCGATGAACATACCCGGCTCCAACAGTCATACTGCTGCAAAACCATTTGTATACGATGAGGTGGTCCCGTATTACGATCTGGAGAAAGAGATGTCTTCCCTCGCTAAAAAACGCAGCGGATGGTGGGGTAGAAAGTTATGGAATGAGCACTTGGTAGAGGTACAAGGTGAAGATTACTGGTTTGTCTTTGATCCAATAGTTGATTTGCAGTTGGGATACGATCGAGAGGCTGATTTTGACTATACCTACAATAATACACGTGGGGTACTTATTCAGGGAGGACTTGGAAAAAAATTTAGCTTTTCAGCATCTGTATTTGAAAGTCAGGGGCGATTTGCAGATTATTACAATAGATATGCCGAAAGTATCAGAGCTTCCGGACCAGATCCGGCACTCATTCCGGGGAGGGGAATAGCAAAGCGCTTTAAGGAAGATGCTTATGACTATCCCGTAGCAGAGGCAAACCTCTCTTTTTCACCTGCAAAGTTTGTCAATCTCCAGTTTGGTTACGGGAAGAACTTTATCGGTGACGGTTACAGATCCTTGTTTCAGAGTGATTTCACCAGTCCGCACCCGTTTTTAAAAACCAATTTCAAATTTTGGAAAATAAAGTATACCAGCACCTGGATGTGGCTTCGGGATGTGAGAGATGAGGTCATTGAAAATAAAGCATACCTCCCCAAGTACATGGCCAATCATTACTTGAGCTGGAACGTATCCAAAAAATTGAATATCGGTCTTTTTGAATCGGTCATTTGGGACAATTCTAACAATCGGGGCTTTGATGTAAATTACCTTAACCCTTTGATTTTTTTCCGTGCCATTGAATTTCAAACAGGGCAGGGAGCAGGGAATGCCATCCTGGGATTGTCGGGCAAATATAAATGGAATGATCGCATCAATATTTATTCACAGTGGTTGATCGACGAGTTTTCATCTGCTGATGTATTTGGCGGTAATCAAAGCTGGAAGAACAAGTTCGGTTTTCAACTGGGCTTAAAATATTACAATGCGTTTGGGTTAGACAACCTCATTTTGCAGGCAGAATACAACCAGGTACGCCCCTACACGTATTCTCACAACACGATTGTACTTAACTACGCTCATGCCAATCAACCTATGGCCCACCTTTGGGGAGGAAATTTCAGGGAATTCATTCTTATTGGGCGCTACAATTACAAGCGTTGGTATGGTGATATAAAACTGATCTTTGGTGAGCGTGGACTTGATTTTAATAGTGAGGAAGACAGTTTTAATTATGGCGCAGATATTTTTAGGGATGAAGGAGAAAGACCCTTTGATAGTGGAGTATCTATTGGCCAAGGTAACAACACCTCAGTGTTTCACGGAGAAACCCAACTGGGGTATATTGTCAATCCCGCCAGTAACCTTAGATTGTTTGCCAATATCAGTTACAGAAATTTTGATCCAACAGTGGAAAATACGACTATTAGGCGCAGTAATACCGTGTGGTTTTCTATGGGATTGAGAACGGACCTGTTCAACTGGTATTTCGATTTTTAATGCAGGGTCAACCTATTATCAGCTGCCGAACTAGTTGATAATGCTCTCCTTTGGACCTAACAATTATTAAGATTCTTTGATTGGTCATGATTATTTTTAGGGTTATCTTTGCACTCGCTAAGAAAAAGAATAAACAATACTGTGTTGAGTATTTTAAAATCTTCTACACCAATAAGTTCAGCCGTATCTGATTTTAAGGAAATCACCAAAATGGGATTGTCTTTATCCGTTGTGTTTTCCTCAATTGCCGGATATTTTTTAGGGGCAGAATACGTTCAGTTATCCACTCTTGCGTTGCTGGCGGTTGGAGGATTCTTCATGGTAGGTGCCTCAAATGCTTATAATCAGATCATTGAAAAAGATTTAGATGCGCTCATGCTGCGCACTAAAAACAGGCCTATACCGGCTGGTAGAATGACTGTGAGCACAGCCTTTGTCATAGCTGTAAGCTTTACCATTTTGGGAATCGTATCTCTTTACATCATTAATCCGAAAACAGCGATGTGGGGAGCGATCTCTATTTTTATATATACCAGTATTTATACACCTCTTAAAACAAAGACGCCGCTCGCAGTGTTCGTTGGTGCCTTACCAGGTGCCATTCCATTTATGCTTGGCTGGGTTGCCGCCCGAAATGCCTTTGGTATTGAGCCGGGTACTCTTTTTGCAATTCAGTTCTTCTGGCAATTTCCACACTTCTGGTCCATTGGATGGTTTCTTCACGAAGATTATGAGAGGGGAGGATTTAAGATGCTTCCTACCGGAAAACCCGATAAAGGGACAGCGGTTCAAATTATCATGTATACGGTATGGACCATTATTGCCTCCATCATTCCTGTTTTTGGTTTTACAGGAGACCTGAAACTTTCAGTAGTGGGAGCTGTGTTGGTGTTGACCCTAGGGCTGGGGATGCTGTATTACGCCCTGGTTTTGTTTAAAGAACAAACAGGAAAAGCTGCCAAGCGCTTAATGTTGAGTAGTGTCACCTATATCACGCTACTTCAGATTATTTATGTTTTAGATAAATTTTTGAGATAAATGGATTTAACTCAAGGAACGCCTCAGGAAAAGCAGGCAAGAGCGAAGAAAATGATGTTATGGTTTGGGATCGTTTCCTTAATTATGTCATTTGCAGCCTGGACAAGTGCGTTTATTGTAAGTAGTAAAAGAGATGATTGGTTGGATGATTTCAGGCTTCCGGATGCCTTTTTTGTTAGTCTTGGAGTAATACTTTTAAGCAGTCTTACCCTGATCATTGCTAAGTATTATTTAAAACGGGATCAGCTCAATGTTGTAAGTTTCTGGCTGTTTGTAACCTTTGTCCTTGGGATTGTTTTCATTATCAATCAAATTGAAGGCTTTAACCAAATTATCGCAGAGGGCTATAATTTTACAGGACCTACCAGTAATATTACCATGTCCTACATTTATTTGATCGCGGCGGTTCATATTGCACACGTTGTTGTAGGTCTAATTTGCCTGCTCGTTGTAATGGTACAAAACCTGAGAAAAAGATATTCTTCAAAGAGTTTATTAGGTTTTGAACTGGCAGCAAGTTTCTGGCATTTCGTAGACCTCCTATGGCTGTACCTGTTTTTGTTTTTATATTTTTTTAGATACATAATTTGATTATTTTTGTCGCATCTTAAACTCTAACTGATACGCAGTATATGGATACTACAGTAACTACTGGAACTGAAGGAAAAACCTGGGGAGGGGGGAATAGACCCTTAGGAGCAAGCTACGGAAAGCTAATGATGTGGTTTTTTATCGTTTCAGATGCGCTTACATTTTCAGGGTTTTTAGCAGCCTATGGTTTCTCAAGATTTAAGTTTATAGACTCATGGCCCATAGCAGATGAGGTATTTACGCACGTTCCTTTCCTTCACGGACAGGAACTCCCAATGATTTACGTGGCGTTTATGACCTTTATCCTCATCATGTCTTCTGTAACCATGGTACTGGCAGTGGATGCGGGGCACAATATGAATCAGAAAAAGGTCATCTTATATATGTTTTTAACCATCATTGGAGGTGCAATTTTCGTTGGATCTCAGGCATGGGAATGGGCAACATTTATCAAGGGAGATTACGGTGCCATTGAAACCAAAGGAGGTAACATTCTTCAGTTTGGTCAATATGTCGAGGAGAATGGAACACAAAAGTTTAAACGCATTCCCCTTGCCGACTTTACGATTACTCAGGAAAGCGAACGAGTGCAGCACCAGCGCAAGAATGGTTTGTGGTTTCAGAGTGAGGGCAGTCTGCCAAGCTATACTGTTAATGAGGTGATTGCCGGCGTTGAGGCCAATCCGAATATTCTGGTGCGTACCCAGATCATCAATGAAGAAGGGGAGAAAACTGTGTTGTCAAGAGAAGAGTCATTAAAGCAATTAAAGGCCAATGCTGTAGGCGTAGTTGAAGGCGCCAATTTAAGAGTGAATGAATACGGCAGTCCGCTTTTTGCAGATTTTTTCTTTTTCATTACCGGTTTTCACGGCTTTCACGTTTTTTCAGGTGTGGTCATCAACATTATTATTTTCTTTAATGTGATTTTAGGTACCTACGAACGCCGAGGAAGTTATGAGATGGTGGAAAAGGTAGGGCTGTACTGGCACTTTGTTGATTTGGTATGGGTTTTTGTTTTTACATTCTTCTATTTAGTTTAAACCAGGAAAAGAGCACTATATAATGGCACACGCGCATAAACTCGAAATATTAAGGGGACTGGTGAAGTTCAAGTCCAATACTCAGAAAATCTGGGGAGTGTTGATTTTATTGTCAATTGTGACAGCTGTGGAAGTAGTTCTAGGAATTTATAAGCCTAAGACACTTATGCAACCAGTGTTAGGAATGAAGGCCCTGAATTGGATCTTTATTATCTTAACCATAGTTAAGGCATATTATATCACCTGGGACTTTATGCACATGCGTGATGAGAAAGCCAGTTTAAGACGGATGGTCGTCTGGACAGGTGTATTTCTCATATGTTATCTCATATTTATTCTATTACAGGAAGGTGGATACGTTTTTGATGTTTATGAAACAACCTTCATCAAAAGAGATTTTTAAGCGTAAATCTTAAGTTAAATGATTTAAAAAGGTGGTTATTCTTAACCGCCTTTTTTATTTTTGCAGCATGAAAAAAACGGGACGAAAAAGGTATCTGGTACTGGGTGTACTGTTCTTTTTACCAGTCATTTTTTTGTTAATGTTATACCCTGCTCAGCACAACTACACCCCTCTGGACATTGTGAATGAAAACGTTAGGGATCTGGAAGGCTTTATTGGGGAGGATGACAAGAAAATAGTCTTTTCAGATCACATCACGATTATAGGGTTTTTAGGTAAGCAGCCCCTCGATAATGCTATTGCCGCATCAAACCTAAAGGAGCTGGTTTACGATAAATTCAAAGGGTTCAAAAAATTTCAGATCGTGATCGTACAACCCTTTGGTTCGGAGGATGAAGTAAAGTCCCTAAAAAAGGAGATAAACACCTACGAAGACCTCAGGTTCTGGCATTATGTGTTTGGCAACGAAACCCAGATTCAGCAACTGTACAAGAGCTTGTCCTATTCGGGAAATCTTGATGACCAGCTAGCAACAAGTCATGTGTTTATTGTTGATAAGGATCTTAACCAGCGAGGGAGAATTGATGCCAGAGAGAAAAAGGAAGTGGATGCCAACAAACCGACATACAGCCTTTATGATTACGATTGCATTGAGGTTGCCGAAATAAAAAATAAAATGAGTGAAGATCTTCGGATTCTCTTTACTGAGTACCGTCAAAAAAGGAAAGGGCGTTTTAACTCTGATACGCGAAGAGCTTCTGATATAATGGATACCAATGGCTAAAAAACAGAATTATTCCTACGTAGGGGTAGCCTTTATCATACTGGTGTTTGGAATCATTTTTATTCCGAGAATTGTCGATAGGGTTTCCAAAAAAGACATCTCCAGGGAAGAAAGCCGTTCAACATCGGTTTCTGTGAATTCCGAGGAAAACCAGACGGGAGAAAGTGGTCTTGAGTACCTTGTGGTAAATGGGGAGCGTAAAAAAGTACCTGATTTTCAGTTCACCAATCAGGATGGGGAGCTTGTGAGTAATGAAGATTACCAGGGGAAAGTATATGTTGTAGAATTCTTCTTTACAACCTGTCCTACAATATGTCCTAAAATGAACTACAATCTCGTTCAAATTCAGGATTACTTTGAAAACGAAAAAGATTTTGGAGTCGCATCCTTTACAATTACTCCTTCAATTGATACCCCTGAAGTACTAAAGGCCTACGCAGAGAAATACGGTATCAGTAATCCTCATTGGAATTTATTGACGGGGGAAAGAGAGGCGATTTACAAGCTGGCCAACGAAGGTTTCAACTTGTATACCGCCGAAGATTCATCGGTTGAAGGCGGATTTGAGCATTCCGGGAATTTTGCCTTGATAGATAAGCAAGGTTACATCAGATGCAGGCTTAACCCATTCGGCAGTCCCATGATTTACTACAACGGTATTGTGACCGAAGCAGAGGGTCAGGACGACGAAGGGATCCCCCAGGAAATTACTATCTTGAAGGAAGACATTGCAAAACTATTGAACGAATAATAATGACGGATACCCAGATTTCAGAAAAAAAATACAATAAGTGGATCATTTTATTGTCCGTAGTGATTCCTCTTGTGGTAGCCCTTCTTTTTAGAGTAAAAGTCGACCTTGAGCTACCGGTATTCTTGCCTCCTATATACGCCTCTATAAATGCGCTCACTGCAGTGATTCTGGTGGTGGCAGTATTGGCTATAAAACAGGGGAAGCGAAAGTTGCATGAACGTCTTATGAAGTTCGCTATTCTTCTATCGGCCCTGTTTCTGGTAATGTACGTGCTGTACCACATGACCAGTGATTCCACCTCTTACGAAGGAGGGTATAAACCTGTTTATTACTTCATACTAATATCCCATATCCTTTTATCAATAGGAGTGATCCCATTTGTCCTCATTACCTATGTTCGTGCCATCACCAATAACTTTGAACGTCACAAGAAAATTGCCAAGATCACATTTCCACTCTGGCTCTATGTAGCAGTGACCGGTGTCATTGTTTACGTGATGATAGCGCCTTATTATACCTAATCAATCAATGAAAAAATTTCTTTTCAGCATAGGCTTGTTATTTGGGATCATGGTTCTGCCGTTGGAAGCCCAGTGTGCCATGTGCCGGGCAGTTTTGGAGAGTGAGGTCGACCAGTCTGCAGCTGAGGGTATTAATAATGGAATTATGTATCTTATGGCAATTCCTTACATTTTGGTGGGTGGTCTGGGCTACATTATTTACAGACGATTCAAGCGCTAGTAAAATTTCTTCTTCTCCCTGTAACAAATAGCGCCTGAGAAAGTCTTAAGATTATCCCAACAAAACAACTTCTTAACAGTTTGTTGGCACAGTAGGCGACGGCATTTTATTAAAATTGCAACGAAAATACTAGGCAC
Source organism: uncultured Winogradskyella sp. (assembly GCA_963966315.1). Lineage (GTDB taxonomy): Bacteria > Bacteroidota > Bacteroidia > Flavobacteriales > Flavobacteriaceae > Winogradskyella_A. The sequence continues at coordinate 8,449 of CAWZYX010000050.1, forward strand.
ACATGATCTCGATTAAAGACCTTCATAAATCCTATCAGATGGGGAGCAATAGCCTCCATGTTCTCAAGGGAATCAATTTTAATGTTCAAGAAGGGGAATTGGTATCCATAATGGGATCATCGGGTTCCGGAAAATCTACTTTACTCAATATTCTAGGAATGCTGGATGAAGCGGATAAAGGTAGTTATGTTCTGGATGGTGTTCCCATCAAAAACTTAAATGAAAAGATAGCAGCGCGCTACCGAAATAAATTTCTGGGATTTATTTTCCAATCCTTTAATCTCATCAACTACAAATCGGCTTTAGACAATGTGGCTATGCCGTTATATTATCAGGGATTGAAACGGAAAGAACGCGTGGAAAAGGCAGAACATTACCTGGAAAAAGTGGGTTTGGCCCAGTGGTCGCATCACTTGCCTAGTGAACTCTCCGGAGGACAAAAACAGCGTGTGGCCATTGCGAGAGCATTGGCGAGCGATCCGAAAGTTCTGTTAGCAGACGAACCTACTGGGGCTTTGGATTCGGTCACTTCGCATGAGGTGATGGATTTAATTCAAGGGATCAATGACGAGGGAAAGACCATTCTCATCGTTACGCACGAAGACGATATTGCGCACATGACCAAGAGAATTGTGCACCTGAAGGACGGGGTGATCATCGATGACAAGCCGGTGAAACAAATAAGAGCAAAAGAATATGTTTAATATAGAGCGCTGGCAGGAAATTTTTGAAACCCTTAGAAAAAACAAGCTTCGGACGGTACTGACAGGAGTATCTGTGGCATCCGGTATTTTTATCCTGGTTATTCTCCTCGGATTCAGCTCGGGTATTCAGAATGGCGTGACCGAACAATTCTCTGATGATGCAACCAATGAAATCAGCATCAGAACCAGAAGCACTACCAAAAGTTACAAAGGCCTTAATCCCAATCGAAGAATCCAGCTTAAGAATGAGGATTTCGAAAATATCACAACTACATACGACGATTATCTGGAGTACCGATCGGCCAATTACTCCATTTGGGGCGGGCAGATCGTCTACAAAGGAGAAACAGGAAATTTTAGTGTTCGAGGCGTGCATCCTGATTTTCAGTACATCGAAAACTCCAATATCGTTCAGGGGCGTTTCATCAATCAGGCCGATTTCAATGAGGCACGAAAGGTAATTGTCATTGGAACCAAGGTAAAAACGGAGATGTTTAAGGGTAAAGACCCCATCGATGAAATAGTGTCTGTTTTTGGTATTAATTTCAAGGTCATTGGGGTGTATTCAGACCCTGGAGGGGCACGTGAAGAGGACAATGTATACGTACCAATAAGTTCTGCTCAGGTTGCTTTTAATGGTGGCGACCGAGTGAGAAGTATGCAGTTCACAGTTCCCATGCAGGAGAGTCTCGAAAAATCTGTTGAGGTATCCAATTTATTACTGGAAAGTATAGACAGAGATCTGAGACAAAAATACATCATCGCTCCCGACGACACCGCTGCTATTCGCGTAGGAAACACCTTAGAGGAGGCTCAAAAGATCTATTCGCTCATCGATATCATCAAAGCGGTTTTCTGGTTTGTTGGGATCGGTACCATCATAGCCGGAGTTGTAGGAGTAGGCAATATAATGGTCATCATTGTAAAGGAGCGCACAAAAGAAATAGGGATTCGAAAGGCCTTGGGGGCCGTGCCATTATCCATAGTGGGGATGATCTTGCAGGAATCGATTTTTGTCACCATGTTCTCTGGTTTATTTGGCCTTATTCTTGGCCTCGGAGTGTTAGAATTGGTTGGCCCCACAATTAATAACGATTGGATTAAGTACCCGCAGGTAGACTTTAATACCGCCTTGTATACTGTCTTCATACTAGTTGCAGCCGGAAGTATAGCAGGGTTTATTCCAGCCTACAGAGCAGCCAAGATAAAGCCCATTGTGGCACTTAGAGACGAATAGATATGTTTAATAAAGATCGTTGGGATGAAATTATAGAGGCACTGACTAGTAATAAGTCACGAACGTTGCTAACGGCCTTTGGAGTGTTTTGGGGAATTACCATTCTCGTATTACTGCTTGCACTCACCAATGGACTTAAAAACGGGGTAACGGCCAGCTTCAGTAATTTTGCTGCCAATTCCATGTTCACCTGGACCCAGCGTGTATCCATACCCTACAAGGGCTTACCCAAAGGAAGACGATTCAATTATAAACTGGATGATGTGGCAGCTTTAACATCTGAGTTTCCAGAGCTTAAATATGTTTCGCCAAGGAATTCGTTGGGTGGATACAGAGGAGCCAATAATGTCATTCGTGGAACCAAGATTGGAGCCTTCCAGATTTATGGAGATTATCCCGAGTTTATCGAGCAGCAGCCTATGGACATTCTTGAAGGACGGTTCATTAATCATTCGGACCTTGAGACGAAAAGAAAAACCTGTGTTATAGGTATTGATGTGGTTGCGGGACTATATGACAAAGGAGAAGAAGTGATTGGCTCCTACATCAAAATTAATGGGGTCAACTTCATGGTGGTAGGTGTTTTTAAAAATGTGAACAGCCAGGGCGATCAGGAAGAGGAGGCCAATACCATTTTCATTCCGTTTACCACCTTTAATCAGGCCTTTAATTACGGAGATCGAGTCGGCTGGATGGCCATTACTGCTCACGATGAATACAGTATTACCGAGATAAAGGACAGAGTGTTTGCTACCTTAAAGGAGCGGCACTCTGTGCATCCAAACGATGACCGGGCTTTTGGTCATAGAGATATTTCTGAACAGTTTTCGAAAGTAACGGGCTTATTTGCCATCCTTACAGTAGTAGGGTATTTTGTTGGTGCGCTCATCTTGCTGTCCGGCATCATCGGCATTTCAAACATTATGTTGATCGTGGTAAAAGAACGAACTAAAGAGATTGGTGTACGCCGTGCTTTAGGGGCTACACCATGGAGCATAAGATTACAAATACTGCAGGAAAGCCTTTTACTCACTGTCATTGCAGGAATGACCGGTGTGGCATTTGCCGGTGGCGTTATTTGGCTTATGAACTACGCGCTCAATCAAGGGGGGCCGGTTGAAAATTTTTCCAATCCCAGCGTGGGCATGTCTGTGATTTTTACAGCGCTCACTATTCTAGTAGTTTCCGGTTTACTGGCAGGGATGATACCTGCAAATAGCGCAACGAAAATGAAACCAGTTGATGCTTTAAGAATCGAATAATTCACAAGACTTAAATAAACACAAATAATGAAACGAACAACTACAGTAATTCTGTTAATCGTCATAGTTGGAGCCTTTGCAACAGCGCTTATTTATCTATGGCAAAAAAATCAGGAAGATCCAATTGTCTATCAAACAGAAGGTCCTTCTGAACAAACCATTGTAGTGAAGACCATGGCCACTGGTAGTATTGTCCCAAAAGAGGAAGTACTGATCAAGCCAAATATCTCCGGAGTGGTAGATAAGGTGTTTGTCGAGGCAGGAGAATATGTGGAATCCGGAGACCTGATTGCTCAGATCAGGGTGATTCCGAACGTGTCTTCCCTGACCAGTGCAAAGAATAATATCGCTTCCAACCGAACTGCCTTACAAACTGCTGAGATTAATTTTAAAACACAGGAGGCCATATACAATAGGCAAAAGTCGCTTTTTGATAAAGGAGTAGTCTCTGCCAATGATTTTGATCAGGTGAATAATTCCTACCTGCAGGCCAAGCAACAGGTCGAGCAGGCTCGAATTGACGTGCAGCAGGCGCAACAGAATTATGACATCATTAAAACCGGTACGACTTCCGGTCTTGGCAATATTGCACAGACACAGGTGAGAGCGACCGTTTCTGGCATGGTACTGGATGTGCCCATCAAAGAAGGGAACCAGGTAATTGAAGCGAATAACTTTAATGAAGGAACTTCCATAGCATCTTTGGCTGATATTAAAAAAATGATTTTTGAAGGAAAGATCGATGAGAGTGAAGTTGGAAAAATTAAAGAAGGACTGCCACTTGAGATCACAGTTGGTGCCATTGAAAATATAAAGTTTGATGCTGTTCTTGATTATATCGCACCTAAAGGAATTGCCGAAAATGGAGCCATTCAGTTTGCGATAAAAGGTTCTCTCAAAAACCTTGACTCTACCTTTATCCGAGCCGGGTTGAGTGCAAATGCCTCCATCATTCTGGACAAGGCAGAAAATGTTCTAGCCATCAGAGAAGCGCTTGTGCAGTACGATCGCAATACCCAAAAGCCGTTTATCGAGGTGGAGGTAGGAGATCAGGAATTTGAGCGCAGGGATGTTGAGCTGGGCATTAGCAATGGGATCTATGTTGAGGTCAAAGATGGTGTTTCGGAAAACGACAAAATTAAAATCTGGAACCAGGTTCAGGGTTTGCAGTCCTTCGGGGCTCGCAATTAAGCCGCTTTACTCCAATCAAGAAATTATTTGGATAGAAGTGTAACACTTCAAAAGTTGCAGAGACAAATAAATAACATTATGAAAAAATCAATCCTATTTATACTCCTCATTATTGGGAGCAATATTCAAGCACAAAAGAAATGGACATTAAAAGAGTGTTTAGAGTACGCTTTTGAAAATAACATTTCCATCAAACAAAGTGAGCTTGATCTGGAATCTATTGAAGCAGATAAACTATCTGCATTAGGAAACTTTCTGCCTTCATTAAGTGCTGGTACAAATGTTTCTGAAAACACGGGTCTGAACTTTAACCCTGCTACCAATCAACCAGAGACCATTACCTTCTTATCAGCAACCGGTAGTATAAATATGGGGTACACCTTATTTGATGGTTTGAGAAATGTACGATCCGCTCAACGGGCTAAAATAGCTGAGCTTGCAGCCCAGTATCGACTCAATAAAATGAAGGATGATATTTCCCTGCTTGTAGCGCAAAGCTATTTGCAGGTCATCCTGAACAAAGCCAACCTGAAAGCCCTCGTTTCTCAAAATGAGGTCACTAAAGGGCAAATTAAGCAAACCGAAGATCAGGTGAATGCAGGGGTACTCCCTGAAGGGGACCTGTTGGATATTAAGGCTACAAATGCCAACGAAATGCAGTCCATCGTTGTTGCAGAAAATGCAGTTAAAATATCATTGATAAGCCTGGCACAATTATTACTAATCAAGGATTATGAGAACTTCGATATCCAGGAGGAAGGCTACAATCTGGTTAATGAAGACGTTGCAGGCAAGGGTGTGGACGAAATAATAGAGGCTGCAAAAGAAGTGCGTAGCGAAATAAGAATTGCCGAGCAAAATGTTGAACTGGCCATGAAAGACCTTCAGTTGGCTAAGGCAGCTTATTTTCCAAGACTTTCGGCATTCTTTGGTTATAACACAAGGTATACCAATGCTACTTCTTTTGAGCAATCGATCGACCCAGACACCCCTCCAACAACGCGACCAATCGGATTTGTGGAGGCCACCGGAGAAACTGTAGTTACCGAAGTACCAAGTTTAATTACAAATGTTGTCGAGGCCGATCCGTTTATTGACCAATTATGGCTTAACGATGGTATCGGATATGGATTGAGCCTTAATATACCCATATTGAACGGCTTTAACACCAGAGCTAATGTGATGAGAGGAAAGATCAATTTAGAGCGTGCCAAATTTGATCTGGAGCAGACCAAGCTCGATTTAGAGTCTACAGTGTATCAGGCATTTGTAGACGCAGAGGGTGCCTTGAAGTCTTACGACGCAGCTTTATCAGCACTGGAGTCCCAAGAGTTGGCATTTGCATATGCTCAGGAACGATTTGATGTTGGGATCATCAACTCTATTGACTACAGACAATCCAAGTTTGCCTATGACAATGCTGTGATCAATGCGAACAGAACCAAATACGAATATATCTTCAGGCTTAAGGTTCTGGAATTGTATTTTGGTGTTCCGGCCATAGAACTAAAGTTTTAATCATGAATAAAAAATTTAAAATTATTATTGGAATTGTCGTTATCATCCTGCTTTTGCTCATAGCGGGCAGAAAAATGGGATGGTTTGGCAAAAAAGGTAATTTTAAACAGGTGACCACAGAAAAGGTTCAATTAAAAGAAATCATTGAAACTGTTTCGGCGACAGGAAAGATCTATCCGGAGGTGGAGGTTAGTATTTCCAGTGAAGTTTCTGGTGAGATCATTGAGCTGCCCATCAAAGAGGGCAATCAGGTGAAAAAAGGGGACCTACTGGTAAAGATTAATCCTGATTTAATTGAATCAGCTTTGAACAGAGCGGAGGCCTCTTACCAAAATGCGAAAGCAGGCCTAGAGCAGGCAGAGGCTAATTTGAAGCAAGCGCAGGCCGACTATGATCGGGGTAAAAGCCTTTTCGAAAAAGGTGTGATTTCAAGAGCAAGCTGGGACCAGACAATTGCTGCTTATGAAACGGCAATAGCGGCTAAAAATTCGGCTTTTTACAGTGTAAGAAGTGCAGCAGCCACGGTAAACGAGTCAAGAGACAATCTCTCCAGGACTACCATATATGCCCCAATGGATGGTACCATATCCTTACTTGCAGCAGAATTGGGAGAGCGTGTTGTTGGAACCGCACAAATGGCAGGAACCGAGATCTTAAGGGTTGCAAACCTCAATAATATGGAGGTTGAAGTAGATGTGAATGAAAATGACATTGTGAAAGTGGAGATCGGCGATACAGCCATTGTTGAAGTAGACGCCTATCTTAAAAAGGAATTCAGTGGTATTGTAACGGAAATAGCGAATTCAGCAGCAACGAATCTGGCAGCCGATCAGGTGACTAATTTTAAGGTGAAAGTAAGGATCCTAAAGGAGTCATATAACGATTTAACCGAGGGGAAACCCGAATCATATTCGCCATTCAGGCCGGGAATGACTGCTACAGTAGATATCATTACAGATAGACGATCAAATGCTATTTCTGCTCCTATCAGTGCTATTGTGATTAAAACCGATACAAGTACTACCAAAAGAGATTTTAAGCAGGCACCTGTGGCATCTTCTATTTCTGAAGAGAAGTTTGAATGCGTATTTATAGCTAGTGAAGGCAAGGCCAAACTGAGAGTAGTTAAAACCGGAATTCAGGACGATACCAACATTGAAGTGGTCTCCGGTCTGGAAGAAAATGATGAAATCATTACCGGACCATACAATCTGGTCTCAAAAACGCTCAAATCTGGTGATGCCATAGAAATCCAGGGAAGCAATAATGGTAATCCCGACTCGGAAGAGTCTTCAGAGTAAAAGGCTTTTATGGCCCTGATTCTCAATATTGAAACAACCACTACCAATTGTTCTGTTTCTCTTTCTGATAAGGGTCAAACGATCTCTATCAAAGAAACAGCTGATGAGGGTTATTCTCACGGTGAAAAGCTTCATGGTTTTATTGATTTTCTGTTTCAGGAAAGTGGGATATCGTTAAATGCGATCGATGCGGTGGCAGTTAGTAAGGGACCAGGGTCTTACACGGGTCTGAGGATTGGCGTCTCAGCAGCCAAAGGTTTGTGTTATGCTCTCGATAAACCATTGATTTCTGTATCAACCCTAAAGGCGCTGGCGTTGCAGCTTAAGGTAAACAGAGGAGCAATCATACCAATGATTGATGCACGTCGCATGGAGGTTTACTCATCAGTGTTTGCATCCGACTTTGATGAATTAAGAGGCGTAAAGGCTGAGGTATTGTCCAAAGACTGTTACAAAGATTATCTGGAATCATACGGTTCACTAACGCTTATTGGAAACGCTGTTGAAAAGGCAGAAAAAGTTTTTGGCGACCTTGGTCGTCAGGTCTCCTATCAGTATGCTTTGCCCTCTTCACGTGAAATGGGAGTTCTCTCCGAACATAAGTATCAAAAAAGCGACGTGGAAGACGTCGCTTATTTTGAACCTTATTATTTGAAAGACTTTATAGCCATCAAACCCAAACGCCTGTTCTAGGCATTTTTTCTTATTTCCACTTGATGTGGGTAAGGAATTTCAATACCGTTGGCATCTAACTGTTCTTTGGTTTCTTCCATCACGTCAAAATAAACGGTCCAGTAATCTTCCGATTTACACCATGGGCGAACAGCAAAATTGACTGAGCTGTCAGCGAGCTCAAGTACAGTCACTCCTGGAGCAGGGTCTTTTAATATTAAGGGGTGCTTTTCAAGAATGCTCATTAAAACCGATTTGGTTTGTTTGATGTCCGAATCGTAGCTTACACCAATCACCAGATCCACGCGTCTGGTCCCTAAAGAAGTATAATTAATAATATTGCCATTGGATAAAGTACCATTAGGAATAATGATTTCCTTATTGGAAAGTCCGGTAAGTTTGGTAGTGAAAATAGAAATTTCGTTTACACCACCTATTTCGCCTTGCGCTTCAATGAGGTCACCAACTTTAAATGGTTTGAAGATCATGATAAGTACGCCGCCTGCAAAATTCGAGAGCGAACCTTGAAGAGCCAGTCCTACTGCCAAACCAGCAGCTGCCAGAATAGCGGCAAAAGAGGTGGTCTCAATACCAACAGTACTTAGGACTACTACAATCAACAGAATTTTAAGCGCCCAACTGATGAGATCAGTTAAGAACTTTTCCAGACTAACGTCATAATCTCTCTTCTTGAAGGCACGCTTCAGACCTTTTATGATTTGCTTGATAATCCATGAGCCAACGATCCATATAAGTATGGCTGCTAATAGTTTAGGAGCGTATTCCATAATGAGGTCATAGCCCGTTGTGATCCATTTTTCGGTATCCATATGTTCTATATTTAATTGATTATTGGTTAATAGCTTCTACATAAATCTCCTGATCGCTCAACATTTGCTTCAACATGTTCTCAATACCATTCTTTAGGGTAAAAGTTGATGAAGGGCATCCGCTGCATGCACCTTGTAGAATAACCTCAACTTTTTTGGATTGTTCGTCATAGGATTTAAACTCAATATTCCCTCCGTCGCTAGCCACAGCCGGCTTTACGTATTCCTCAAGAATATTAACGATCTGTTTGGAAATGTCGTTGAGGTCATTAAATCTAATTTCTTTTTCAGTTTCCACCTTTACTTTCTGCATACTAATGCTTTCGTCCAAAACAGGCTTGTCCTGCTCAAGGTAGGACCTTATGAACTCTCTTAATTCCTGAGTGATATCTTCCCATTCAGTCATATCGTATTTGGTAATGGATACGTAGTTTTTATCGATAAAAACACTTTTCACAAATGGGAAGTTGAACAATTCAACAGCCAGTGGTGAGGGCTGGGCTTCATCAATTGAATGGAATTCCAGAACCTTTGCGGTTAAGGCCTTATTGCAAACAAATTTTAAGACGGCAGGATTGGGTGTGCTTTCAGCATAGATTGTAACAGGTACTACTTTTTCATTTCTGCTTACTTCCTTAACAATGGGTGCGCCGCTGTTGATATACTCTTCCAAAACAGATTTCACTTCCTCCTGAACATCCGACCACTCAACAATGTTGTAGCGTTCAATAGCAACAAAATTGGAAGCAATGTAAATCTTCTTCACAAAAGGCAAGTGAAATAGTTGCTGAGCCAATGGAGAATCAGAGGCCTCATCGATGTTATTGAACTCATAACTGGTCTGTTGAGTTAAAAAAGTATCTGCTTCAAACTTAAGTATTGCTGGCGATGTGGTTTCCTTAATATCTACTGTAACAGGCATAACTTTTTTTGCAAAAATACAAATTATAGATAGTGTGAGGTATTTCAACGATTAAGATTTGAAATTCTTTAAGATAATTTTAAATTAAAAAGTTTTAAATTAACCAACTGGTTTAGGTTTACTTCGTTTTATGACGGTTTTGAGATGAACAAAATTCTATTTCTTATAGTTTTTATAGGTTTAGCTGGCATCAATACACTCGCTGCTCAGGAGGTTCTTATGCGCAACGATGAGGTAACTGCGTGTCAACCTCAGATATTCACCGATTCGGGTGGAGCAGACTCCAATTATCAAGACAATGAAAACCTGACACTTACCATTTGTCCGGAGGACCCAGGAAGTTTTATAATTCTCAATTTCACTGTCTTTGCTACACAGCCACTGGAGGATGTCTTGACCATCTTCGACGGTGAAGATACCAGCGCCCCATTTATTGGACAATTCAGCGGGGTTGTAAGTCCAGGGGTGGTTATCGCTACAAGCGATTCAGGCTGTCTGACGATCAATTTCCAGTCTACCCTGGCAGATACAAGTGTGGGGTGGGAAGCTGAGATCTTTTGTACCACCACCCTCGAATGTCAGACCATTGAACCTTTTATAGCTTCTTCCAATCCTCCAATCATCGATGGGGAGATTGCTTCAGAAGAGGGTCAGGAAATTTTCTTCGAAGGGGGTGCCACCTTTTCAATTGGCGACCTGAGTCCCGAATATTTCTGGGACTTTGGAGATGGGGCTACCGCTCAGGGTCAGAGTGTGTCACATGCGTATACCGTTACGGGCACGTATACGGTAACCTTAACGGTAACCGACTCCAATCCCATTGGCTGTAGTGCATCTACTACCACGTCAGTTGCCGTAGATGAAAAGATTGTGACCATAAATGATCCTTCTTTTCCTCAGTCCTTTTATACTCCGGAACAAATCATTGAAGACATACTTGTAAGCGGAGGCTGCTCTGAGGTGACGAACTTTTCTTATCAGTTTGCCGGTACAGTAGCAGATCCAACTTCCCGAAGTTATGGATATTTCACCAATGGATCTGCGAATGAATTTCCGTTCCAGGAGGGCATAGTTCTGAGTACCGGAAGGGCCAGCCCGGCAGGTAATTCCAGATTTACTGGAAATATTAGTTTTCAAACCGGTATAGGAGGAGACGACGATCTCGAGGATGCACTGGGGATGGTTAGTGGCAGTAACGACGCCACTTTTATAAAGTTTAATTTCAGGTCAGCTACCAACCAAATCAGTTTTAGGTACATCATGGCTTCAGAGGAGTACGATGGTAACTTTGAATGCAATTTTTCAGATGGTTTTGCTTTTTTACTAAGAGAGGAAGGAACGACAGAATACGAGAACCTGGCGGTCCTCCCCAATGGTGATCAGGTGACAGTAACCAATATCAACGATTCTCAAAATTGTGCAGCAAACACTGAGTTTTTTGAAGGTTACAATGTTGGTCAAACCAATTACAACGGTCGTACCAAAGTGCTGGTGGCTTCCGCAGATGTAGTACCAAATACGACGTATGAAATTAAAATAGTATTGGCCGATATTGGTGACGATCAGTTTGATTCAGCCATTTTTCTGGAAGCTGGTAGTTTTAATTTGGGAGGCGATCTTGGCCCGGATCTCACAATCGATAATGGAAACGCACCCTGTGGGGG
>CAWZYX010000051.1:0-19715 GCA_963966315.1 uncultured Winogradskyella sp.
AGGGCGTGAGCCCTTAGGATTTATAATTGCAGCAGTGGCTGTTTGATCTGGATCAACATTCGTTAATCCAACATTCAGGGTAAGTAAATATGATAATCAAAAAGATCCAAAGGGCGTGAGCCCTTAGGATTTATAATTGCAGCAGTGGCTGTTTGATCTGGATCAGTTGATTTTTATCCACTCGAAATACAAATGATTTCTATCCTTAATGAAGCGATTTTAGGATTTATCTGAAGTTTAAATAATCCACCAGACGTTCCAGCGCCATTCCTCTCGATCCTTTTATAAAAACATGGGCGTTTTCGGGAGATAAGGATCTTATTGTGTCAATAGCTTCTTCAAAAGATTTGAACTTGACCGAGGGATCATTTGTTGTTGTGTTGTAGAAATGACTTCCTATAAAGTAGCGGTGTTTTTCAAAATGGGCTTCCACATAATCTACTATTGCCTGATGCTCCATCGCCGAATCTTCGCCGAGCTCAAACATATCTCCCAGAAATAAATACTTGTTTGCCGCCTCTAACTTAGAAAAGCTTTTTAATGCAGCCAACATACTTGTTGGATTGGCATTGTATGCATCCAGAATGACCTGGTTGGACCCCTTTTTTAAAATTTCAGATCGGTTGTTGTCAGGTTGGTAGTTTTCGATGCCCTTTTTTATCTTTTCAGGTGCAAGCTCAAAGTGGGCGCCAATGGCTATAGCCACTGCAATATTCCCAAAATTATATTCTCCGATTAAATGACTTTCAATGAGCTCATTTTTGTATTGAAGCTTAACATAGGGATCTGAGGACAGTAATCTTATACGATAGTCTACAGTATAGGAGGTGCCAAAAGTAACAACGTTCTCATAGTTGCCGATTTGCTTAATTTGCTTGGGGTCATCTCCATTGATGAAGGCTGTTTTACCGTTATTTCTTATGAAGTCGTATAGTTCTGATTTGCCTTTGATAACGCCCTCAACACCGCCAAAGCCTTCCAAATGGGCTTTTCCAAAATTTGTAATGAGCCCGAAGTCAGGTTGTGCAATAGTACAGAGAAATTCAATCTCTTTTTGGTGATTTGCCCCCATTTCAATAATTCCAAAATCCAGGTTGGAATCAAAGCTCAAAACTGTAAGGGCCACACCAATGTGATTATTGAGATTTCCGCTTGTTGATCTAACTTTGTACATCTGCGAAAGTACACTGGAAATTAATTCCTTAGTTGTTGTTTTTCCATTACTTCCAGTAAGACCAATGATAGGGTAGTTTAATTTAGATCGGTGTAGTCTTGCCAGATCCTGCAAACAGCTCAAGCCATCACTGACCAAAATGGTTTTTTCAGTTGCATATGCCGGATCATCGATAATCGCAAAACAGGCACCCAGATCAATCGCTTTGGAGGCGAATTCATTGGCATTAAAGTTTGGACCTTTTAAGGCAATGAAAAGGTCATTTGGTCTGATTTGTCTGGTATCGGTGCAAACTCCGTTAGAGGATTTAAACACCTTATATATCTCATCGATGGTCATTTGGATCAAATAAAAAAAGTCCTAGCAAAATTACTAGGACTTGATCTATAAATAAAACTGTATTAAGACTAATTTCTTCTTTTAGTTGGGTTTAGTGATTTAGAACCTACTCGCGATACAGCACATCTGAAACCAATGTAATCAGTTGCCATATCTTGTGGGAAGTATCTTCTTTGGGCAGGATCTAACCAGTAAGCTCTGTCTCTCCATGATCCACCTTTGAAAACACGCACTTCATCACTAATGAGGGTTGTTCTACCGTTGGATTCATCATATTTCCGCACTATTTCACCAGTATCTGGATCAACTTCTACTTTGTGGTTTGGAGAATTGTACATTTCGTTGGTAGAACTTTCATCCTTCTCTGATTCGTCAAAACTATCTCTGTACGCTCTTGAAGAATTCTTATCTCCGTCTCTAAAGTTTCTATTGTCACTACGATCGAAGTTTGTTCTTAAATAGGTTTCTGATTCTCCAATGGGGGCAGTGGCAATTTCACCAGGCAGGTCTCTTGCAATGATACGTCCATTGCTCAAGGTGTCATAAACGATCTCGTTCATGGTAACTACCTTTACAGTGCCGTCATCATTTAAAAGGTTTTTCGTGTATACGTTTCCACGATAGTAGTTGAAATCGTTGAACTCATCATCTACGATAGGTCTGTAAACATCGGCTACCCATTCGGCCACGTTTCCAGCCATGTCATAAAGACCGTGATCATTTGGCTCATATGATTTAACGGCAGCGGTTATATCGGCGCCGTCATCTGACCAACCGGCTATTCCACCGTAATCTCCTTTTCCTTGCTTAAAGTTAGCTAACTGATCGCCTCTGTTCACGCGACGCCCAGATCTTGTATACTGACCGTCCCAAGGGTATTTTTTTCTACCTCTGTAAATATTGTAATCTCTTAATTCGCTCAATCCTAGCGCTGCATACTCCCATTCAGCTTCGGTTGGAAGTCTGTATTTTACGGGTATGATACCGCTTTCACGGCCAGCGTACGTATTAATTGGGTTGCCATCAGCATCAGTTTGCGGACGTCTTTTCCCTCCCTGAAGTACTTCTTCGCTGCCGCCATACACCTGAGAAGGTGCATTGATGTAGGTATCTACATTAAAGGTGCTTTCAGCATTCAGATCAGTGTACTGAGCATCTCTTTTCAAATATCCAGATTCCTGAAGTGCTAACTCCGCAACACGGTCTGTTCTCCAATTGGCATATTCCACCGCCTGGATCCAGCTAACTCCTACTACAGGGTAATTCCCGTAAGCAGGGTGACGGAGGTAATTTTCGGTCATCATTTCATTATACCCAAGACGATTTCTCCAAACAAGAGTGTCTGGGAGTGCTCCTTTGTAAATAAGGGCAAAATTTGGATCCTCAGGAGGATAGACAGTTTTTAGATAGTCCAAATACATGAGGTAATTTTGATTGGTTACCTCTGTTTCGTCCATGTAAAAAGACTGAATGTGTTGTTGCGTGGGGGCATTGTTCCAGTCGTGCATTGGATCGTCCTGTACACGACCCATGGTAAATGTTCCACCTTCAATAAAAGAGGTCCCAGGAGGCGTTTCCTGCTCTTTGTAATTGGTGTTGTACTGGAATCCTCCATTCCTGTTATTGATTTGCCAACCGGTAGCACTATCAATATTTCCATTGGAAGATCTGCCACAACTAAATACAAGCGCCGACAGGGCAATCAGCGTTAGAAATTTTAGGTTAAATACAGTTTTCATATCCATAAGATTAAGTAAGCTCGTTAAATTTTAGGTGTGCAATATAGTAATTAAACCCATATCTGCAACTTTTTTTTGTATGAAATTGCAAAAAAACGTGTATTTCATCTGTTTTTTTATGCTTTATATCGGATTTTTGCACATTTTATCGATGAAATACACTGGTTGTTGCGCATGCAGAAAATAAATTAATATCGTACTTTTGAGTGCAAAATAATTGCTAAATAATAAGCCTATTAAATAGGCGTTATTGTTCTATGAAAACGAAAGTTACTGCGGTTTTATTTTTCATCAGTCTTATTTCTTTAGCGCAAAACCGGAATTTTAACATAATCTGGGGAGAGCCTCAGGTCCTTCAAACGAACATTGAAGAAGTGAGAGTACCGGGAGTTTCTAATATGCGCTTCTCCTATGACCATGAGGATGGGTTTTTTGTATACAGCGAATGGCCATCCCAAGCTGGTGATATTTCTTCAGCTCAATTGGTGAATGTGAAATATGAGTCGATCGACGCATCTCAAATCTATGATCTTGATTCTAACTTGCTACCAACAGAGTTGAAGTATGAGCTAACATCTACTCGGTCGAGGGGACGAAATAGGTCATTTTTAAAAGTATATCCCATCATTAAGGAAAATGGAAACCTAAAAAGATTGGTATCCTTTGAATTGATTGCCGATGCTTCTTCGCGTTCGATCACAAACAGCTCATTAAATCTTATGACCATCTCAAATTCAGTACTGAGCACTGGTGATTGGTATCGTTTTTATGTTGAAGCTTCGGGAGTATACAGAATAAGAAGAGATTTTCTATCGGATCTGGGTATTAATACCAATAATCTGGATCCAAGGACCATTAAGATCTTTGGTAATGGTGGTCAGATGCTCCCGCTAAGTAATGCCGAAGATTACCCGATAGACCCTGTTGAAAATTCGATTTTAGTAGTTGGTGAAGAAGATGGCATCTTTAACAGTGAAGATTATATTCTGTTTTATGCTCAAGGCCCTCATGGGAAACACCAGCACAACTACAACCAGCAATTCGATTCCAATATCAATCTCTATTCCGATAAAACCTACTATTACATAAGTACCGGATCCGGTTTTGGAAAGCGTATTCAAACCGTATCTCAACCGGAAGGCACGGCAGATCTGATGGTAGATACATTTCAGCAAGATCAGTTCTATGAACAGGATCTGGAAAATATTGTTAAAATCGGACGGCGTTGGTTTGGAGAGGATTTTGATTTTGAAAATGAACGCAGTTTTGATTTTAACTTTCCCAACATTGTCACTACAGAACCGGTGCGATTTAATATTGCCATTGGTTCGGTAGCCCCTATACCTACTTCTACGTCTATGGAAATCAAGATTAACAATACCAGCTATACGCTGAACCTCATCCCCGTGGACCTCACAGGCTCAGTGTTAGCCTCAGTTTCCAATTTCTCTGAAGAAATTATGGTTTCGGACGAGGATATCACGGTACAACTCAATTATAATAACGGGGGAAATCCCACTGCCAATGCCTATTTAGACTATATCAATATTCAGGCAACAAGACGATTGGAATATTCAGGGGAGCAATTGGCATTTAGTAATAACGAGGTTATTTCAACGCCGGGCATCGTTCAGTACAACCTTGCTAATGCTTCCTCTGTATTTCAGGTATGGGACATTACCGATAGATTTAATATTGGCTCTTACACGAATTCAAGCAATGAACCACAGTTTAGTTTTAAAGCCAATTCCGGAGAACTGAGGGAATACTTGGCCTTTTCTATAAACAATGCCGCAACACCTCAAAGGGAAGGAACTACGCGAATTTCTAATCAGAATTTAAAAGGAACTATTTTCCTGGATCAGAATGGTCAGTTTCTGGATATCGACTATCTGATTATCACACCCGATATTTTTCAGGGACAGGCCGAACGCCTTGCGCAAATCAATAGATCTATTTATGGGCTCAATGTAAAGGTGGTGCGACTCAGTGATATTTACAATGAATTTAGTACTGGATCTCAGGATATTTCAGCAATAAGAAACTTTATCAGATATGTATATCACAATGCCAGTTCCGATGCAGACAGACTCAAATACGTCTGTATGTTTGGTGAAGGATCCTATGATTACAAGGACCGAATTCCAAATAACACCAATCTGGCGCCCCCATGGTACTCGGAAAACAGCTTTAGTTTAACTGGATCCTTTGTGTCAGATGATTTTTATGGGATGATGGATGAAAACGAGGGCCGAATGCTTATTTCTGATCGGTTAGACATAGCCATGGGACGCATACTAGCCGGCGATCAGCAGCAGGCAAGAGAGATGGTCGACAAAATTGAGTCTTACTATGAAGAAGATTCCTTTGGTAGTTGGCGTAATAACCTGTTATTGGTGTCTGATGATGTTGATGTGAGTTGGGAACGTATTCTTCAGGAAACAACGGATAATATCGGTGAAGAGGTGCAAAGCGAGAAGCCATTTTTAAATTCGATCAAAATTCATTCTGATGCCTTCCAGCAGCAGTCCTCCCCGGCCGGTGATCGATACCCCGAAGTAAACGATCGATTCATCGATAGAGTCAACGTAGGAGCCCTGGTGGTCAATTATTTCGGACACGGTGGTGAAGATGGACTTGCCAAAGAACGTATCCTAGATAAAAATGATGCACAGGAATTCAGAAACCTTTGCAAATTCAATTGCTTCGTAACAGTTACCTGTGAATATACAAAATTTGACGACCCCAATAGGATAACCGCAGGAGAGTATACATTCTGGAATACCGAAGGAGGCGCTATCAGCCTAATCACCACTACAAGACAAATTTTCGTAACCGTTGGCGTTGCCTATAATATTGTTTTGGAAGAATATTTATTCGCATTTGGGTCTAGTGAATATCCAACACCAGCAGAAGCCCTGCGACTTACCAAAACAGATCCGCGCATTGCAGGAAGCAGTCAAAAACGATTGGTTTATTTTATTGGTGACCCGGCAATGAAGTTGGCTTTTCCAAGGCCCGATATTAGGCTTACAACAATTAACGATATTCCAGTCGGACAAGCCACAGACACTCTTCAGGCTCTTGCTTACACCAAACTAGGAGGTGAGGTGGTTGATGAAAATGGAGCTCTGATACAAGATTTTAATGGAGTGCTCACCGCCACTGTATACGATAAGCCCATTGAAAGACAAACCCTGGCCAATGATGGAACTACGGACGGGAATGGAAACTTGATAAAACTGGATTTTAATACACTCGGTGAGATCCTTTTTAAGGGGCAAGCCACCATTAGCAATGGCACCTTTGAATTTGACTTTGTCGTACCAAGAGACATCGCTATTCCCGTTGGGAATGGTAAGGTCAGTTTTTATGCAAAACGCAACAATAGTCTTACTGATAAATCCGGGTTTAGTTTAGATATACAGGTTGGAGGAATTAATGAGAATGCGGCAGAGGATAATGTGGGTCCTGTGATTAGTCTTTATATGAATGATGAGAATTTTGTCAATGGAGGAATCACGAACGAATCTCCAACCTTACTTGCCAAACTTGAAGATGAAAATGGAATTAACACTGCCAGTGGTATCGGTCATGACATTGTTGCAATTCTGGACGGAGATGAAACCAATCCCTTTGTATTGAATGATTATTATCAGGCCGAGGTCGATAATTACCGCCTTGGTGTTGTCTCCTTTCCCTTTCGGGACCTGGAACCGGGTCTTCACACACTTACCTTAAAAGCATGGGATGTATACAATAACTCAAGTACCTCAGAGATACAGTTTAATGTGTTTAACGAGAACGAAGAGCTTGTTATCGATAATGTTTTAAACTATCCGAACCCCTTTGTAGATTACACAGAGTTTTGGTTTAACCACAACAGTTCAGAACAGCTGGACATATCCGTTCAGATATTTACAGTCTCAGGGAAATTGGTTAAAACACTTAATGGACAAACTGCTTTAGATGGCAAATCTACGTCGTCTTTGTCCCGTGATATTGTATGGGACGGACGCGACGATTTTGGTGAGAAAATAGGCAAAGGAACATACATTTATAAACTAAAAGTGAAATCGAACCGTTTAAATAAGCAAGTTGAAAAAATTCAAAAGCTAGTTATTCTTTAAAAATATATATTTGCTGCAGAAGCACTGTGGCGAGAAGCACTCATAAGCAACCAAATAATCATGAATAAATATTTATCGATCTTCTTCTGTCTGGGAACAATTGCAAGTATTTACAGTCAGGAAGAAGCAATTCAGTTAATTCCAGATACCAATGACAGTCGGGTCATCACTACTGGGATTCCATTTCTTCTCGTGGCACCTGACGCCCGCGCGGCAAGTTTAGGTGATATGGGGGTTTCAACATCGGTAGATGTTTTTGCACAACACTGGAATATTTCTAAATATGCCTTTTCGGAGGCAAAGTCTGGTCTTGGAATCAGTTACACGCCTTATCTTTCACGTTTGGCAAATGACATAGATCTTGGATACGTATCTTACTTTAACAGATTGAATGAGTTTAGTGCTGTTTCCGGAAGTTTCAGGTATTTTGGACTTGGAGAAATATTACTTACTCAGGGTCCCGATGACCCCGGTGTTCTGGTAAGTCCTAATGAGTTTGCGTTGGATCTGGCTTACTCACTACGCCTGTCCAGTCCTTTTGCCATGTCCATTGGCATGCGCTACATTCGTTCGGACCTTAGACTGGCAGCAGACCCAAATTCGAACGCCCAGGCAGCCAACACTTTCAATGTAGATATAACAGGGTACTACCAGAGTGAGGAGATTGCCTATACAGATTTCAACGGAAGGTGGCATGGAGGATTTGCCATTCAGAATTTAGGACCTAAATTCAGATATGACGATGGCGGTCAGGAAAATTTTCAACCTACCAACCTGAGACTGGGAGGGGGGTTTGATTTTATATTCGATCAGTTCAATACCCTGGCAGTGAATGCGGAGTTTACGAAATTACTGGTGCCCACACCTCCCTTAAGAGGTAATAGAATAGTATTTACGGATACTAATGGAGATGGGGTTTTTAATCCTGATGACGGCGATTTTCAAACAGATGAACAGCAAGCTCAATCCATTACCAACAACTCGTATATTATTGATGGTAGAGATGATAATGTGGATTTCTTACCGGGGGTATTTCAATCCTTTGGCGATGCTCCAGGCGGATTTAGTGAAGAAATGCAGGAAATTACATGGGCTCTTGGAGCAGAATACAAATATCAGGACGCCTTTGCCTTAAGAGCTGGTTATTTTAATGAAGCTGCAGATAAAGGAGGAAGATCATTTTTCTCCCTAGGTGCAGGCTTCAAATACACGACCATTGAAATAGATATTTCGTATCTGTTCGCAACAGGTGCAATTCAAAATCCTTTGGAGAACACACTCAGGTTTTCACTTACCTTTAACTTTGCAGAAGGAACTTATCAGGAATTCTAGTGCTAATGTAAATCAGTAACCCAGCCACATCATTATTTATGAAGGAAGTTAAGCTTGAGACAAAGCTGACACTGTATGATGACCTTAGTGAACTACAGGCTCACGACCGGAGGCTAATGAGCAAGGCGGTGGAGGCTCGAGAAAAGGCCTATGCACCGTATTCAAATTTCACCGTAGGTGCTGCCGTCATGCTAGATAATGAAGTGATAGTTACGGGGTCCAATCAAGAGAATGCATCTTACCCATCGGGTTTATGCGCTGAAAGGGTTGCTATTTTTTATGCTGGAGCTCAATACCCAAAAGCCAGAATTAAGAAGATTGCTATTACCGCCTCGGCAGTGAATAATCCCACCAAAGAGCCTATACCTCCCTGTGGATCCTGCAGACAGGCCATTGCCGAATACGAAGAACGCCAGGGAAAGCCCATTGAGATATTCTTTATGGGGGTTTCAGGAAAGATAGCCAGATCGGCCTCGCTTTCAAATTTACTTCCTTTTGTTTTCAAGGGATCAATGCTCTAGCGTTTCCAAGGTTGTGCTAGCCCATTGTTGGCAATTTTTTGAACTATATATGTCCTGCAATACTTTCTAAAATGTTATTTTTGTTCTTTGATTTTGTACTGATCTAATGTTGTCCGCAGGGAAATAAGGACAAATGATTATTTAAAAGGAAGAACTTAAATGAAGAAAATCACAAAAGAAGTATATCTAAAATGGTATGAAGATATGCTGTTTTGGAGAAAGTTTGAAGATAAACTGGCCTCAGTTTATATTCAACAGAAGGTACGAGGATTTTTACACTTATATAACGGCCAGGAAGCAATTTTAGCGGGTGCCTTGCATGCCATGGACCTGACAAAAGATAAGATGATTACTGCCTACAGAAATCACGTGCAACCCATTGGAATGGGTGAGGACCCTAAACGTGTTATGGCAGAACTCTATGGAAAAGCCACCGGAACTTCTCAAGGTCTTGGTGGTTCTATGCATATATTTTCCAAGGAACACCGGTTCTACGGGGGTCATGGAATTGTTGGTGGTCAGATTCCCTTAGGGGCTGGCATTGCCTTTGGAGACAAGTACCACGGACGCGATGCTGTTACTTTGTGCTGCTTTGGTGATGGTGCTGCCCGACAAGGATCACTTCATGAAACCTTTAACCTGGCCATGCTCTGGAATTTACCGGTTGTCTTTGTTTGTGAAAATAATGGTTACGCGATGGGAACTTCTGTCGGACGTACAGCAACCCACGGGGAGATATGGAAACTTGGATTAGGATATGAAATGCCAAGCGGACCGGTAGACGGTATGAACCCGGTAAAGGTGGCCGAAGCTTTTGACGAAGCCATTCAAAGAGCTAGAAAAGGGGGTGGGCCAACCTTTTTAGAGCTTAAAACCTACAGATACCGGGGCCACTCTATGTCTGATGCTCAGCATTATCGGACAAAGGATGAGGTGGAAGAGTATAAAAAAATCGACCCTATTAATCAGGTAAAACAGGTAATTCTCGACAAAAAGTACGCGAGTGAAGAAGAAATCAAAGTAATTGATAAACGTGTAAAAGCACGTGTTGCCGAATGTGAAAAGTTCGCGGAAGAATCGCCATTCCCTGAAAAAAATGTGATGTATGATGCCGTTTATGAGCAGAAAGATTACCCGTTTATCCCACATAAATTATAAGCTATGGCTGAAGTAATAAATATGCCACGCCTCAGTGATACAATGGAGGAAGGTACTGTGGCAAGTTGGTTGAAGAAGGTAGGTGATAAGGTTGAAGAAGGTGATATTCTCGCTGAGATTGAAACTGACAAAGCTACCATGGAGTTTGAGTCCTTTCACGAAGGAACGCTACTCCATATTGGAGTACAGGAGGGAGAGACCACCAAAGTAGATGAGCTATTGGCCATTATTGGCGATGAGGGGGAAGATATTTCCAAATTGCTTAACAATAAAGACGACAGTGCTTCCAGTGCTTCTGAAGAAATTGAAGCTTCATCTGAAGATGAGGGCTCTGCTTCTGAACAGGAAGCACAGGAACTACCGGAAGGAGTTACCATAGTAACAATGCCGCGACTCAGCGATACGATGGAAGAAGGAACGGTGGCAAGTTGGCTTAAAAACGTTGGGGATGAGGTAGAAGAGGGTGACATCCTTGCTGAAATAGAAACGGATAAAGCTACCATGGAGTTTGAATCGTTTCAATCCGGTACTCTCCTTTATATTGGACTGAAACCTGGTGAGTCTGCCAGGGTAGACGATTTGCTGGCAATAATTGGTCCTGAAGGAACAGATGCTGACTCCATTGCCAAAAATTTCAAGCCTGAGACGGATGAAAGTAAGGAAGAACCGGGTTCAAAGCAATCTACTTCGGATCAAACGAAAGACCAGACTGCTGCTCCGGTTCAGGATAAAGAGCAACCAGCCAGTGTATCTACGGTAAAAAATCCTGATGGTTCCTCAGATGGACGTATTTTTGTTTCTCCCTTAGCTAAAAAGATGGCTGAGGAAAAAGGAATTAACCTTAATCAGGTAAGAGGTAGTGGTGATAATGGTCGGATTATCAAAAGAGATATTGAGAACTTTAAGCCTGTCGCAGCATCTGTTTCTGAGGTTGGTAAGTTCGTACCGACCGGCCAGGAAGATTTCGATGAGGTAGCCAATTCGCAAATGCGTAAGACCATCGCTAAACGTTTGGCTGAATCTAAGTTTACAGCACCGCATTACTATTTGAATGTGGAGTTTGATATGGAGAACGCCATGGCTTTCAGACAGCAGTATAATTCAATCCCTGATACAAAAATTTCATTCAATGATATGATTGTAAAAGCCTGTGCTCTTGCTTTAAAGCAACATCCTCAGGTCAACTCTCAGTGGTTTAATGACAAAATGCGTCTCAACAATCATGTACATATTGGCGTAGCAGTGGCGGTAGAAGACGGATTGGTAGTTCCTGTAGTGAAGTTTGCCAATGAGCAGTCACTGCCGCAAATAGGTGCTGCTGTTAAGGATTTTGCTGGAAGAGCACGTCATAAAAAGTTAACTCCTGCCGAAATGGAAGGAAGTACCTTTACAGTGTCTAATCTTGGTATGTTTGGAATTGAAAGTTTTACCTCAATTATCAATCAGCCCAACTCTGCTATACTATCGGTTGGTGCTATCGTTGAAAAGCCTGTTGTAAAAAATGGTCAAATAATGGCGGGACATACCATGAAACTTACATTAGCCTGCGACCACAGAACGGTAGACGGTGCGACAGGAGCTCAGTTCTTACAGACCTTAAAAGGTTATATCGAAAATCCAATTACCATGTTGGTGTAGTAATAAAAACAGAACGAATAAGAAATCCTATATTGTGAAAATGATATGGGATTTTTTATAAGACAGAACATGAAGAAAAACATTGTAATTACGGGAACAAGCAGAGGTATAGGTTTTGAATTGGTCCAGCTCTTTGCTCTCAAAGGACATTGCGTATTGGCCCTATCACGAAATTCCAAACCCTGTGAGCAGCTCAATTTGGAGAATGTCTCCGTCATTTCCTGTGATTTAAGCAGGTCAGAAGACTATTCCAAAATTGTTGAGTTTATAGAAACCAACTGGAAGTCGGTCGACATATTAATTAATAATGCCGGTGCTATACTTAATAAGCCGTTTGCCGAAACCAATATGGCTCATTTTCATATGGTATATCAAACAAACGTATATGGAGTGGCAGAAATGATCCGGACCATACTTCCGTTTATGAATTCCGGGAGTCACGTGGTTACTATCAGTTCTATGGGGGGTATTCAGGGGAGTTTAAAGTTTCCTGGTCTCGCGGCCTACAGTTCAAGTAAAGGAGCTGTAATAACCTTGTCGGAACTGCTTGCCGAAGAGTACAAGGAGGAGGGGATCTCCTTTAATGTATTGGCCTTAGGTGCTGTTCAAACCGAAATGCTTGAAGAGGCATTTCCCGGTTATAAAGCCCCTTTGACTGCTCATGAAATGGGTCAGTATATTTTTGATTTTGCACTCACGGCACATCGCTATTACAATGGAAAAGTATTACAAGTGTCTAATTCAACTCCCTGAGCTATTGGCTTTCAAAACGGTGAAGTTTATTTTTTAATTGATTCAACTCCGTAGTTAAGTGATTTATTCTTTGGAGAAGATTCAATACAGTATCGATACCTTCGAGGTTTAAATTGAGTTCCTGCCTCAGCCTTATGATTTTTTCAACTTCAACCACCCGGTCTTTGTGAACATAACGCCCTTCTTTAAAAATGTGCACCTCAATAAGTCCGTAGTCATCAAGCTCGTTTAAAAAAGACATGTCTATTTGATAGAAACGACATAAATCGGGTATTGCGATGTATTGTTCGTATGTCATATCAATTCAGATTAGATAATTTTTTAAATAGTTCTTTTTCCTCTGGACTCAGCTTTTTTGGAAGCATCACGTTAAAAGTAATGTACAGATCCCCAAAGGCCCCTTCTTCCTTGTATTGGGAATCCTTTTCCTTTTAGTTTCACCTGAGTTCCATTTTGCGTTAGTGGTTTGACAGAGAGCTTTACCTTACTATCAAAAGTGTCTATAGTGATCTCTCCACCCAGAATAGCTTTGTATAGATCAAGGTTGACTGTGCGATAGAGGTTGTCACCATCTCGCTTAAAACCAGTATTATTGCTGATCTTGAATTCGATATAAAGATCTCCATTAGGACCACCATTCACACCAGGGCCACCCTTGCCCTTAATTTTGATGATCTGTCCATTACTCACACCTGCGGGAATGGTGAGTCGAATGGATTTGCCGTTAACAGTTAAGACTTGTTTTTGAGTTTTATAAACATCAACTAGATTAAGCTCTAACTGTGCATTGAAATCCTGTCCTCTGTACTTAACCTGTGATCTTCTTCCACCGCCAGAGAAAGCACCACCAAACATCGACTCAAAAAAATCAGAATAATCGCCCGATCCAAACTCCTCATACCCTGAAAACTGAGATCGAGAACCGGCCTGTTGCTGCTGTTGACTCTGACGCCTTGCCTGCTCATAAGCTTCGCCTTCTTTCCAGTGCTCACCGTACCTGTCGTACTTCTTACGGAATTCAGGATTGCTCAGAACTTCATTAGCCTCATTCAATTGTTTGAATTTTAGCTCAGCTTCTTTATCATTAGGGTTTAAATCAGGGTGGTACTTTCGGGCTAATTTCCTGTATGCTTTTTTTATTTCTTTATCACTTGCAGTCTTATCGACGCCGAGAATTTTGTAATAATCAATAAATGCCATTGCGACTTTTTGAATTGAATATGAATCAAGACTTCATTACTAATTTAACCGTTTTTTTGATGAATAACAAGTTTGTTAAAGACCAATAACAACCCATGTATAACCCCAAATAACTCATGTAAAAGTACTATTTTCATTCCTTTAAAACGACTGAACAAATGTCTAATGGATCCTCAAAATACAAATGTGTTATTTTTGATTGTGATGGGGTACTTGTCGATAGTGAACTCATCGGCAATCAGGTGTTGGTAGAAATGGCTAATGCACTAGGTGCCGAGATTGATCTGAACTATGCCTTCCAACATTTTAAAGGCCAGTCCCTTTATAAATGTATGGACCGGATAGGAAAATTGATATCAGGGGACCTTCCCCGGGATTTTGAACAGTTGTATCGCAAGCGCTCTTTCGCTCGTTTTACATCTGAAATTAAACCTGTTCCAAATGTTCATCGAGTCATAGAAAATCTGAAAGTACCTTACTGTGTTGCTTCAAGTGGTCCGGTAAACAAAATCGAATTAAATTTAAAACTCACAGGATTATTCGATCATTTTAAAAACAGGGTGTTCAGTTGCTACGAGATTCAACGGTGGAAACCTGATCCCGAAATATTCTTGTGGGCAGCATCTACCATGGGATTTACACCCGAGGAATGCATAGTAATCGAAGATAGTGTAATGGGAATTCAGGCTGCTTTGGCGGGAGGATTTGACGTTTTTGCCTATACAGCTCTTGATGTTAATAACGAGCTGGATTCCATGGCAACAAAAAGTTTTGATTCCATGTTAAAATTACCTGAATTGCTGTGATTTTTCATCTTATTTTTATTTTTATAAAAAATTGTTAAAATGATCAACAATGCTGTAATCAGGTCCTTGTCAAGGTGTTGTTTACTTATTGCATTCACTTGTTCACTAGCTGGTTTTTCGCAGACTTTTGATCGCATAGAATCAATAGTTGGTTTTGACTTATTGTCTGAGAATAACGGTGTAGCTGTAGCCGATTATGATGGCGATTATGATCTCGATATTTTTGTGGTGGCTATTTCTAAAGAAAACCCTGATAATCCGGAGACCTTTAGTCGCTTATTTCGCAATAACAACGATGGGTCTTTTACCGATGTTACTGATTTTGCAGGGTTTATAAATTTGCTCGGAACAGAGGAAGGGGGTGATGAATTTTTTGGATTAGCCGGTCACCGGAGTGGAGCATCCTGGGGTGACTATAATAATGATGGATTTCCCGACCTTTTTCTAACCAATTCCTTTAAAGTACAACTTTGGAGAAATATTGGAAATGGCACCTTTATTAATGTCACAGCTGTTTCCGGTTTTGATGATTTAAACGAGTGTCGAAATACCGGGGCAACCTGGTTTGACTATAATAACGATGGATTCCTGGATATCTATATCAATGATTGGGATGAGTGCGGAAGTAATCAGCTCTACCGTAATAATGGAAATTCAACATTTACTAATGTCACTATCGAAACGGGCATTGAAGCTCAGGACGGTTTGGCAAGTTACGTAGCGCTGCCATTTGACTTTAATTTAGATGGATTCTTGGATCTCTACGTATCCAATGACTTTGACGAGCCCAATGATCTGTATGTGAATCAAAATGGGAGTTCATTTGTAAATCAAGCTGAGCAATATGGAGTGAATACTATGGGGGATGATATGGGTATTGCGATTGGAGATTATAATCTGGATGGCTTTTTTGATCTATTTATTACGGCAATAGATGATAATTTTTTGTTGACCAATAATGGAGACAACACCTTCATTGAAAATGCTGATGCCTTTAATGTTGGAAATACACTCTGGGCCTGGGGTACTAAGTTTTCTGATTTTGATCTGGACGGCGATGAAGATCTTTTTGTGGCAAATGGTTACGAGTTTCAGGATCGAAATGTAGAACCGAATTTTTATTTCCGAAATACCCACATTCAGGGAGGAAGTGCTTTTGTAGACGCATCCGCCGAATTGGGTCTTGATGAGATGGCTATCAGCGTAGAAGCCATAGACTGGGATTATGACAATGACGGAGATGTTGATTTGTTTGTGACCAATAGTAACACTTCTCCTTACTTTTATGAGAACCGTCTCCTTAATTTTGATGATGAATCACCGCAAAGCAATTGGGTAAAGATAAAACTTGAAGGAACCGCTTCAAACAGAGATGCCATTGGTACGACCATTACTATTATAACCGAGTCGGGAACCTACAAACGCTACTATTCGGGAGTTGGGTTTTTAAGTCAGAGTTTACAGCCGGTTCATTTTGGACTAGGAGACTTGTCAGGTATCAGTGAAGTGATTATTCACTGGCCTTCTGGTCTGGAAGAAACCTATCAGAATATTGAGGCAAATGGCTTTTATAAAGCTACTGAAGGACAAGGTTTCCAGCTACTTGATGTTGCGCCAAGTCAGAAGATTTATGGTTGTACAGATCCTCTATCCTGTAATTACGATCCAGGTGCAACTTTAGATGATGGCTCCTGTAGCTTTCTGCAAACAGGGAGTATCAGCGGAAACCTCAACTCTAGTTTTCTGAGTGTGGAAACTTATTCTTTTCCAATTTCATCGGGCTCCACTGCTCAATGGAATGTTACAGGAGGAACTATTGAAGAGGGACAAGGTACAGATACTATATCTGTCAAGTGGGAAATCGAAGAGGAAGGACTCGTTAGCGTACGAGAAATCGGTGAAAATTGTGCCGGGGAAGAACGCTCTGTAGCGGTTAGCCTTACTGCCTCTGATCTGCCCGATAATATATCAATCGCCAGGCTTTGGAACGAGGCCCTGCTGGAGGCCATACGAAACGATTTTGCCAGGCCCACCATTCACGCTAGAAATTTATTCCATTGCAGTGTAGCTATGTACGATATATGGGCGGCTTATGATGATAATGCAAGACCCTACCTCTTGGGAAATACGGTGAATGGTTTTAGTTCTGAGCTCGAATCATTTATTCCAATCGAACCTCAGGAAGAAGCCCTAAAAAGGGCAATCAGCTATGCTATGTATCGCCTGATCTCTTATAGATTTGCAAATGCACCTGAAGCTGAGTTAATTCTTCGAAGAATTAACTTAATTATGGAAAAACTGGATTACGATACTTCCTATGATTCTTTGCTATACGAATTTGGTAATGCGGCAGCCTTAGGCAATTATGTAGCTCAGGTTTTTATTGATTATGGTCTGCAGGATGGTTCCAGAGAGGCTACAGGCTACGATAATGCTTATTACCAGCCGGTAAATGAACCCTATGGTCTTGAATTAAACGACAATCCTCCAACAGAATTCCCGAACAGATGGAGGCCTTTGGGTTTAGATATCTTTATTGATCAGGGAGGTAATGTTGTGGACGGTAATGTCCCTGAATTCCTCAGTCCTGAATGGGGCAATGTCTGGGGATTTGCTTTAACAGAAGACGATGTTTCACTGTATCAACGCGATGGGAATAATTATAGGGTGTTTCACGACCCACTGGATCCGCCATATATAAGTCTCACCGAGCATAATGATATGTCCGATGCTTATAAATGGGGCTTTTCCATGGTTTCGGTCTGGCAATCACACCTCGATCCAAACGATGGTGTTATCTGGGATATTTCTCCCGCAGCCAAAGGAAATGTTGATGTAAGCCTTTATCCTGATGGATACGAAGACTACCCTGATTTTTACAATTTCTTTGATGGCAGTGCAGTTAATGTGGGCCATTCCCTAAATCCTGCAACAGGGGCTCCATATCAGCCAAATCTGGTTCCCAGGGGCGATTATGCTCGGGTTCTGGCCGAATTTTGGGCAGATGGACCCGATTCGGAAACACCGCCAGGTCACTGGTTCACTATCCTGAATTACGTGAATGATCACCCTTTGTTTGAGAAGCGTTTTCAGGGCGAGGGTGAGGTACTGGACCCTTTGGAATGGGATGTAAAATCCTATTTTGTCCTGGGTGCAGCCATGCATGATGCAGCTATAGCTGCCTGGAGTGTGAAAGGTTGGTATGATTACATAAGGCCTATATCGGCCATTAGGTACATGGCTGCAGAGCAGGGACAGAGTACCGATCCTGATTTACCCAATTACAGTATTTCCGGTATTCCATTAATAGAGGGTTATATTGAAGTTGTTGAAGAAGATGATCCTTTGGCTGGCCCGGGAAATGTCAATGTTGGTAAGATTAAACTGTTTACCTGGCGTGGTCATGACTATATACAGGATACAGAAGTTGATGTTGCCGGGGTTGGATGGATTCTCGCTGAAGAATGGTATCCCTATCAGCGACCTACTTTTGTAACACCACCCTTTGCCGGGTATGTTTCAGGGCACTCCACCTATTCTAGAGCTGCAGCAGAGATTTTAACCAAGTTAACAGGTTCGGAATATTTTCCCGGCGGTATGGGTGAGTTCATTGCCAGAAAAAATGAATTTCTTGTTTTTGAAGAAGGACCTTCTCAGGATGTCGTTTTACAATGGGCAACCTACAGGGATGCTTCAGATCAAACAAGCTTGTCGCGGATATGGGGCGGTATTCATCCTCCAGCAGATGATATTCCCGGAAGACTAATTGGGATTGAGGTAGCTGAAGATACCTGGTCCTTCGCACTGCCCTATTTTAGCGACGAAGCGTCCCCTATAGAGCCAGGAGCAACCGTAAAAGTGTATCCCAATCC
Organism: uncultured Winogradskyella sp.; assembly: GCA_963966315.1. Classification (GTDB taxonomy): domain Bacteria; phylum Bacteroidota; class Bacteroidia; order Flavobacteriales; family Flavobacteriaceae; genus Winogradskyella_A. The sequence goes on from CAWZYX010000051.1 coordinate 18,663, forward strand.
TACGCAGGACAGGCGCCTCCATATCACAAATACACAGCCTACGGATAGGATTGAGCTCTTTGATATCAGAGGGCGAATTATAGGGATACCGCAAATCGATTTTAATGTGCAAAATAATACAAGTACCCTTCACATTTCTCCATCAACCTCATCAGGGCTTTACATGCTTTCTGTAAATGGGAATACCCAAATGGTGGCAATTGATAGATGATAATGGACCACTCTATAAAGCCTATTGATCATTATCTTCCAGAGCCTGCTGTTGAGCCTGTTTTTGCCTTATTGAAAGAGGAGCATGTAGAAATAAAAGTTAAACGCGAACGAAAAACCAGGCATGGGGATTATCGCCGCCTACCTAAAGGGCACCATCAGATCACTGTAAACTCTAGTTTAAATCCCTATAAATTTCTGATCACTCTCATTCATGAAATAGCCCATTTAAAAGCTTACCAGTCATTTGGTCGGAGCATAAAGCCTCACGGCCAAGAGTGGAAATTCACTTTTCAGCACCTAATGTTACCATTTCTAAATCCACATGTTTTTCCGCCTGAGCTGCTTCCAACATTAGCACAACACTTTAAAAACCCCAGAGCCAGTAGCGATACTGATTACGCCCTTGCACTTGCCCTAAAAAAATACAATCCCTCATCAGATTTGATCATGGTCTCCGAGATTGGAATTGGACAAACATTTTCATTGTACAACGGTAAGATTTTTAAGCGAGGAGAAAAACGGAGAAAACGGATTGAATGTATGGAGGTAAAAACAGGGAGAATTTATTTATTTAATCCACTGGCCGAAGTTAATTTGTTACAATAAAAAGCAATATTTTAGTATCATTACAATTATGAGCAAAAGCAAAGATTATTATGCCATTTTGATGGCTGGTGGAGTAGGATCACGATTCTGGCCGGTAAGTACTGAACAATTTCCAAAGCAATTTCACGATATGCTAGGAACGGGCAGTACATTGATACAAAAAACTTTTCAGCGACTGAGCAGAGTGATACCCGAAGAGAATATTTTCATTTTAACCAACGCAAAATATAAGGA
>CAWZYX010000052.1:0-19456 GCA_963966315.1 uncultured Winogradskyella sp.
CTCTTCCCGGTGATAGGTCACATCAATAAATGGGGGTTGAAATTCCATTAAGGGGTCGATATTGTCAAAAATGGATTGAACATTCTGCCCTTTGAGCGGGGGCAAAATTTCAAAAGTGAACTGGGTTTCCCCATTTGCATTTTTAATATGGTCAGTAACTTTCATAGCGTCATTTGGTTTGATCTACAGCCCGTACTGCGAAAAATCTTGGGAAGTCAAGACACATAACATCCATCCGGAACACCGTTCTAATCCGTATGTTTTCATCTTCAATTTTTGGCAGTTTTGGCGCAATTCAAATTAGAATTTAATTTTTTTATAATTATGTATCATTCGGCAAGGTTGGGGCTCATCCATTTTTTAGCTTCTTCAAGTGAAATAGATCTGCGTCTGGCGTACTCTACCAATTGGTCCTGTTTAATTTTTCCCAATCCGAAATATCTGGATTCGGGATGCGCAAAATAGTAACCACTGACACTAGCGGCAGGCCACATGGCCAGACTTTCGGTTAACTTCACACCAATGTTCTTTTCAACCTGCAGTAGTTCCCAAATACTTAGTTTTTCCAGGTGATCAGGGCATGCCGGATAGCCGGGTGCAGGTCGAATACCTTTGTACTCCTCCCTGATCAGAGAATCATTAGACAGGTCTTCCTGATGGGCATAACCCCAATATTCTTTTCTCACTCGTTCATGAAGATATTCAGCAAAAGCCTCCGCCAATCGATCTGCCAAAGCTTTGATCATTATGGAGTTGTAATCATCGTGTTCCTTTTCAAATTGGGCAGCCAATTCGTCTGTACCGAAACCAGTGGTAACACAAAAACAACCTATATAATCGTTTTTACCACTGGACTTGGGAGCTACAAAGTCTGAAAGTGCCATATTAGGCACTCCTTCTCTCTTTTTCAACTGCTGTCTCAAACTTAAAAAGGAAATTAGGGGTTGCTCTTTAGCACCTGTGGTTTGATACACTTCTATATCATCGCCAACGGCATTGGCCGGAAACAATCCAAAGACCCCTTTGGCCTTGAGTAGTTTTTCCGCCAAAATACGCTTTAGTAATAACTGTGCATCCTCAAAGAGTTCTGTTGCCTGACGGCCAACCACGTCGTCACTGAGTATATCGGGGTATTTACCGTGCAGGTCCCAGCTTCTAAAAAAGGGGCTCCAGTCAATATATGGCACAAGCACCTCGAGAGCTATTTCTTCCAAAACCTGTATTCCCAGGTTGCGTGGCTCGAAAATCTCAGCTGAACTCCAGTCGATCTGCAATTTGTTTATTCGAGCCTCCTCAATGCTGAGATACTCCTTGATTTTTCCGCGCTCCAGAAACCGAGCCCTAAACTGATCGTATTCTGCTCTGATTTGTTCTTTGTAGGTACTATTGTCCTTCTGAAGGAGATTACCCACTACAGTAACGGCCCTGGAAGCATCATTCACATGCACGACAGTATTGGAATAATGAGGAGCTATCTTAACAGCAGAATGGGCTTTTGAGGTAGTGGCACCACCAATGAGCAAGGGAACATCCATGGACTCTTTTTCCATGGCCTGAGACACATACACCATCTCATCAAGAGATGGAGTGATCAAACCACTCAGTCCAATGAGGTCTACCTTTTCTTTTTTGGCAACTGCTATGATTTTATCCGCAGGAACCATCACACCTAAATCGATGATTTCGTAATTATTACAACCCAGAACGACACTCACAATATTCTTTCCAATATCGTGTACATCGCCCTTTACCGTTGCCATTAATATTTTACCAGCGTACTCCTGGCCTCCTGTTTTCTCCCCTTCTATAAAAGGTTGCAAATAGGCTACTGCCTTTTTCATTACCCGAGCTGATTTTACCACCTGAGGCAGAAACATTTTTCCACTACCAAAGAGGTCGCCTACCACATTCATCCCTGTCATCAAATGCCCTTCAATCACCTCAATAGGTTTGCTAACTACTTGTCTTGCCTCTTCGACATCAGCGGTTATAAAAGAATCAATTCCTTTCACCAGACTATGTGTTATGCGTTCCTGTAGGGAAGCCGATCGCCATTCAAGAACCGTTTCCTCAGCTTTCTTTTGATCTCCTTTTAAGCTTTCAGCAAAAGAGATAAGACGTTCGGTTGCATCATCTCGCCTATCAAAAAAGACATCCTCCACCAATTCCAGTAGTTCCTTATCGATGTCGTCATATACTTCCAGCATGGCAGGGTTTACGATCCCCAGGTTCATTCCGTACTGTATGGCGTGGTAGAGAAATGAAGAGTGCATGGCCTCACGCACCCTATTGTTCCCTCTAAACGAAAAGGAAACATTGCTTACACCCCCTGAGACATTGGCAAAAGGGAGGTTTTGGCGTATCCACCTGGTAGCTTCAAAAAAATCCAGAGCATTCCTGCGATGCTCATCCATTCCAGTGGCAACCGGAAAAATATTGGGATCAAAAATGATGTCCTGCGGTGGAAAATGAACCTTCTCCACAAGTATCTGATAGGAGCGCTTACAGATCTCAATACGCCTTTTTAGAGTATCTGCCTGACCCTGCTCGTCAAAGGCCATAACAATAACTGCAGCACCGTACCTCCTTACCAGTTTAGCTTGCCTTATAAACTCACCTTCCCCTTCTTTGAGACTGATCGAATTCACCACAGATTTACCCTGTACAACTCGCAAGCCGGCCTCAATAATTTCCCACTTGGAACTATCGATCATTATGGGTATTCTGGCAATATCAGGTTCGGAGGCGATCAGGTTCAGGAAAGTGGTCATGGCCTCCACCCCGTCTAGCAAACCTTCGTCCATATTCACATCCAGGATCTGCGCTCCTCCTTCCACCTGATGACGCGCCACTTCGATGGCCTCTGCATATTTTTCTTCTTTAATGAGTCGCAGAAATTTTCTTGAACCGGTAACATTGGTTCGCTCTCCAATATTTATAAAATTACTCTCTGGCGTTACGATTAAGGGCTCAAGGCCTGAAAGGCTTAAATATTGTTCTTTATTGGTCATGCTAAGGTTTCTGATAGGGGTCTTGGTTGGTACTTAGATGCGAGTGCTGCGATGGCCCTGATATGGTCTGGGGTGGTGCCACAGCAACCACCGATTATATTCACCAGCCCGTCCTTTAAATAGCAATGGATGAGGGCGCTCATTTGCTCAGGAGACTGATCGTATTCACCGAAGGCATTAGGTAATCCGGCGTTAGGGTGAGCTGAAGTGAAGTGATCTGTCTGAACTGATAGCCTTCTCAGATAAGGCTCCAGCTGTTCTGCTCCCAGTGCGCAGTTAAAGCCCACACTTAGCAGTGGGATATGAGATACAGATACCAAAAAACCTTCCACGGTCTGACCAGATAAGGTTCTACCGGAAGCGTCGGTAATGGTGCCTGAGACCATAATTGGCGGGTCGATCTGACGCTCTTCTTTAACCTCTTCTATGGCGAACAAGGCCGCTTTGGCATTTAAGGTATCGAAAATGGTCTCTACCAAAAGCAGGTCAACACCTCCATCGAGTAAGGCCTCGACCTGAGTTTTATAGGCCACTCGTAATTCTTCAAAAGTAATGGCACGGTATTCGGGGCGGTTGACATCCGGAGAGAGGCTTGCTGTTTTATTCGTAGGCCCTATACTTCCCGCAACAAAGCGTGGTTGATGCGGATCGTTAGCAGTGAATTCTACTGATACCTGCTTAGCGATCTTTGCCGATTCGTAATTGAGCTCATAGACCAGATCCTCCATCTGATAATCGGCCATTGCGATGGAAGTGGCCGAAAAGGTATTTGTTTCTACGATGTCTGCTCCAGCCTTAAAATACTGACGATGTACCTCAGCAATGGCTTCGGGTTGGGTGAGCGAAAGTAAATCGTTATTTCCTTTCAAAGACTGAGGAAAGTCCTTAAAGCGTTCTCCCCTAAAATCTTCTTCTGTAAATTGATAACGCTGAAGCATGGTGCCCATTGCGCCATCCAGAACGAGTATCCTGTCTTTTAAAATCTTCCTAATGTTGGTATTCAATATGTTTGGTTTTAATCAGCTTAGCAATTTTTAAAATATCAGTACAGACCCCTCTTGCCGTGACGTCCTTACCTGCTCCGGCTCCTTTAATGATTAGAGGTCTGGATCCGTAGGATTCTGTATAGATTTCAAACAAGGCATCCGTTCCTTTCAATTGAGCAAAGTCGCTATGTGCCGGCTCAGATAACAAGGCCACCTTGACCTTGTTATGAACAGCGTCCAGCTCCCCTATGTAACGCAAAACCCTGTCCTGTGCCTGTCCTGTTTTAATCGCTTCAAAAGGCTCATCAAGTTCATGAACTCGGGATTTGAACTCTGCTAAGGAAGTAGACCCGTTGAGATTTGATGGTACCAGAGACTCTACCTCAACATCCTTAAGTTCTGTTTTTAAACCAATCTCACGAGCTAAAATAAGTAACTTTCTGGCAACGTCACTACCAGAAAGATCTTCTCTGGCATCAGGCTCTGTAAATCCCTGTTCCACCGCATCCGTTAGCACTTCTGAAAATGGAATATTCTCACTGGAAAATCGGTTAAACACATAACTCAAAGACCCACTGAACACCCCCTTTATTTTGGTAACCATCTCCCCCGAATCATGAAGGCCCTTTACTGTGTCAACCACTGGCAAACCCGCGCCCACATTGGTTTCGTAGAAAAATTTTTTTTGATTGTTTTCAAGGTGTTTTCTCAGATTCTGATAAAATTCAAAATCTAAAGTATTAGCAATCTTATTAGCCGCTACCAGGTGAAACCCTGATTCAATTAATAATTGATAATCCCTTACCAGGTCTTTGCTCGCCGTCGCATCAACAGCAATGAGATGTTCCAATTGCTCCCTGCGAACAAAAGCACAAATATCTTGTAAGGTATAAGCAACAGCATTCCTTTTAAATCGATGATCCCAAGGCAACTGATCCTGATCTTCGAAATGGAATAAGGCCTGTTTTGAGTTTGCAATGACAGGTATCCGGATACGAATACCCTGCTGTTTTTCTATAACAGATCTGGCGCTTTCCACCTGCTCTACCAGGGTAGATCCAACGTTACCAATTCCGAATATAACTAGATTGACTGTGGTCATGTGATATGTATTTGTGTGAAAAAATGGGTCGCAGCAATTTTGATAACTGCCCATGCTCTATTAAAAAGGCATCGTGCCCATGAATGGATTTAATTTCCCCAATGGTAACATCTTCCTTCACTGTCTTAAGGTCTATAAATGTGTTCCAGTTCTCCTCGGGTTTGAACAGCAGGTCTGAACTGATGGTGATCAGATGTATCTGCCCGGTAATGCCGCTGGCCACCTTTAAGAATGCCTCTTTATTATCTGCAAGCCTGATCGTTCTTAAAACCTGATTCATCATCTTGTAGGCCGAAACCGAAAAACGCGCTTTTAACGAATTGCCGTGGTGGTTCAACCAGGATTCCACCTTTGGTCCACTCTCATTAATTTCTCCTTTAAATTTGGAATTCAAGGACTTAGGGGTTCTGTAAAAGGTCATTGCATGCCTTCTGGCATCCTTAACCGGTTGACTGGAATGATTCAGTATCTGATCCTGCACATAGCAGTTGGCAACCAACCAATCATTTGCTTTCCAGTCGGTGGCGATTGGGATGAGATGCCTCGCAAGATCAGGTCTCAGCCCGGCAAGCTCCCAGACAAGCCCTCCACCTACCGAAGCTCCTACAATGGCATACAACCGATCAATACAAAGTCGCTCTAATCCAATGGCAAACATCCTTGCAATATCCCTGGCTTTGAATTTTAGGTATTCCATGCTAAAGGATTCGGTGTGCTGATGAAAGCCATTCCCCGGAATATTAAAGGCTAGAACGGTATAGGTCTCTGTATCAATTACCTTTCCGGGGCCAATAATATCAGCCCACCAGCCTTCATCTCCAGCCACTTGAGAGTTTCCGGTAAGAGCGTGATTTACCAAAACAACAGGAGCGGTGTGCAAAGGCTGACCAAATAGCTGATAGCTCAGTCTAAGGTTAAATCGCTCTCCAGAGCAAATCTCAAAACTATCCAGCTCAATAAATTGTAAGTCCATGGTACCTTTTGTTAAGATCGTTCAAGTAGTTAGACCAATTCTGGAGACTTAATAAGCCTGAAGGTTTCCTTCAGATCCTTCTTTAGGTCTTCAACAGACTCCAGACCCACAGATAATCTGATGAGGTCCTTGGTTACACCTGTACTTTCCTGTGCTTCATCATTCAGCTGCTGATGGGTGGTACTTGCTGGGTGAATGATGAGCGACTTGGTATCTCCAATATTGGCGAGCAAGGAAAACAATTTGGTTTGGTCCGCAACGGTTTTAGCTGCTTCATACCCCCCTTTTGCACCAAACGTAACAATACCACTCTGTCCCTTGGGAAGGTATTTTTCAGCCAGTTCCTTGTAAGGGCTTGTTTCCAGTCCCGGATAATTGACCCAGGACACCTCTTTCTGGGTTTGTAACCACCTGGCCAGTTCCAGAGCATTTTCGCTGTGTTTTTTAATTCTGATTTCCAAAGTTTCCAGCCCCTGTATAATTTGAAAAGCATTGAATGGACTCAAGGCAGCTCCGTAGTCTCGTAAGCCTTCGATTCGGATCTTAGCAATAAATGCCGCAGCTTCAAGTGCTTCGGAATAGACCAGACCGTGATATCCTGGAGAAGGCTCGGTAAATTCGGGGAATTTCCCATTGGTCCAGTCAAAAGTACCGGCATCAATGATCACACCTCCCAATGCTGTACCGTTGCCATTGATGTATTTGGTCAATGAGTGTATTACAATATTGGCGCCATGTTCAATGGGGTTAAGTAGATAGGGGGTTGCCACCGTATTGTCCACAATAAGCGGTACCTGATGCCCCTTGGCTTGCCTGGAGATAGCTTCAATGTCCAGGACATCAAGTTTTGGATTCCCAAGAGATTCAATAAAAAAGACCCGTGTGTTATCCTGAGCTGCTTTCTTGAACGCGTCAGGTTGTGATGGGTCCACAAAAGTTGTGACAATCCCGTGGCGTGGCAGGGTCACACTTAGCAGATTATAGGTGCCTCCGTACAAACTACTGCTGGCCACAATATGATCGCCGGCACGTAACAGCGTTAATAAGGTGGTAGCGATCGCAGAGGTTCCGGAGGCCGTTACTACTGCAGCAATGCCCCCTTCAAGGGCTGCTAGCCGCTGCTCCAGAATATCGTTGGTTGGATTATTGATACGGGTGTAAATATTTCCTGGTTCTGCCAGTGCAAAAAGATTAGCTGCATGATCCGAATCCTTGAATACGTAGGCTGTTGACTGATAAATTGGGACTGCTCTGGTGCCCGCATTTGATGTTGTGTCGTGTCCGGCATGTAATGCCTTGGTTGCAAATTTTTGTAAACTCATTTTTCTAGTTTTTTTGAATTAATAATGATTAAATCAAAAGTCAAATGCGCCTTAATAAAGACGTACTTAATAGAAAAATGTTATAAGAAATAAACACCGGCTACAGAGGAGTAACTGGGTTGGGGTTATCTATCTTACACTCTGGATAAATGAATCCAAAGTTAAGTAGAATTTAGCACCTTCTTCAAACGTTTTAAAGGGTTGCTAAGGCTTCACAGGGTCTATTCCCTCCGCCTTTCTTGATAACATTTCAATAAGAATTTGAACTTTCTGAAGACAAATATTGCAATAGAAAAATTAAAATTCCAAATAATTCTTATTAAAATTTTAAATCTCCAGCAGAGCATTCACCACCCATCAAAGTTTATTGACAGTTTTGCAGATAATTACATTTTTGATTTTTAACCCCTCATTTTTTAGGGGTTATTAATAAATTTTTAATAAAAATAAGGATACGACTCTATTTTTTTAAGGGTTAAGTTTATCGAATTGTTAGTTTTACAAAAAATTAGTTCCAATGAAAAAAATAGAAGCCATCATCAGACGCGCCAAGTTTGCCGAAGTGAAAGAAGCACTTCATCAGGTTGGTGTGAATTTCTTTTCCTATTGGGATGTCACCGGATTAGGCAATGAGAAACACGGTTCTGTGTATCGCGGTGTCCCTTACAGCACTAGTGATATTCAGAGGAGGTACTTGTCTATTGTTGTGAATGATGATTTTGAAGAAGCAACCATCAAAGCCATAATGGAATCTGCTAAAACAGGACATGTTGGTGATGGTAAGATCTTTGTGAGCGATATCAAGGAATCTTACAGAATACGAACCGGAGAAAAAGGAGGGCAAACCCTAAACTAATTAATTGCTATGGAATTACTCACTGCTAACAACGTATGGATGATGATCTGTACAGCCCTTGTATTTTTTATGCACATGGGATTTGCTTTACTCGAAATTGGACTTACCAGACAAAAGAACACCCTTAATGTGCTGTTTAAAAATATCTTTATCATTACTGTTGGGCTGCTGCTTTATTATCTCGTGGGTTTTAATTTAATGTATCCCGGAGATTTCAATGGAATCGTCGCACTTCCGGATTTAGGTATTGGTTTAGGTGATATGCAAAACTCCTTTACCAATGCCGATGGCAGCAGCTATGCCGATGGAGGCTACACCTACTGGACTGATTTTTTGTTTCAGGGGATGTTTGCAGCAACGGCTGCCACCATAGTTTCCGGCGCCGTAGCAGAACGCATTAAAATTGGACCCTTTATGCTCTTTGTGGTCCTTTATGTAGGCTTTATTTATCCCATTGCAGGATCATGGAAATGGGGTGGTGGATTCTTAGATCAATTAGACACACCATTCTACGATTTTGCAGGTTCTACCCTGGTGCACTCTGTTGGTGGCTGGGCAGCCATAGTGGCCGTTTATCTGCTGGGGGCCAGAATTGGGAAGTTTAAAAATGGGAAACCTCAGGTCATCTACGGGCACAGCATTCCTTTGGCCACCTCAGGGGTCCTGATTCTCTGGCTTGGCTGGTTTGGATTTAATGGTGGTTCGGTGTTATCGGCCGATCCGGAACTGACCTCTATCACCCTGGTCACCACCTGCCTTGCTGCTGCCTCTGGTGGGATATTCTCGGCAATGACCTCTACCATTTTATACCGCAATCTGGACCTTACCATGTTTCTCAATGGTATTCTTGGTGGACTTGTGGCCATTACGGCCGGAGCAGATGTAATGTCGCCGGGAAATGCAATTGTTATCGGAGCTATTGCTGGTGTCCTTATCGTGCTGGGAGTTGCGTTAATTGACAGATTGAAACTAGATGACCCGGTGGGTGCTATTGCAGTACATCTCATCTGTGGCATTTGGGGTACACTGGCAGTGGGTATTTTTGGTAGCCTAGCCGGTTGGGATCAGTTATTAAGCCAGCTTATTGGAATAGGGTCCTACGCCATTCTCTGCAGCCTATCCTCCCTCTTGATTCTATATACCATCAAGAAAACTACGGGCATCAGAGTCTCAGAACTAGAGGAACTGGAAGGTCTGGATATTCACGAACACGGAATGAACGCCTATCCCGACTTCAGAATGAATGAACATTAACAGAACTTTAATCTGAACAAATTCTCTGAACTTTTTTTTCTTCTCTAATAATCTGTATTTTTGCGCCCATAATAGAGGAATGATTTGACTGATTGCAACCTCTGCATAAAAAATGCTAAAGCAGTATTCTGTACTACTTGCCATAAGGTCAAATCTTCCATTGAAATAAGAATTTATGGCCTATTTATTTACTTCAGAAAGTGTTTCTGAAGGTCATCCGGATAAAGTTGCAGACCAGATAAGCGATGCTCTCATCGATCATTTTCTGGCATTTGACCCAGATTCTAAGGTAGCCTGTGAAACCTTAGTAACTACAGGACAGGTTGTTCTGGCTGGTGAGGTTAATTCCAATACTTACCTCGATGTACAGAAAATTGCCAGAGACACCATCCATAAAATTGGATATACCAAAGGAGAATACATGTTCGACAGCCATTCCTGCGGCGTCCTTTCGGCCATTCACGAACAATCACCTGAAATCAATCAGGGTGTGGACCGGGGTAAGAAAGAAGAACAAGGTGCTGGTGATCAGGGAATGATGTTTGGTTATGCTACTAACGAGACCAACAACTATATGCCTCTGGCATTAGATATTTCTCATTTAATCCTCAAGGAACTGGCTGCTCTAAGAAGAGAGAACAAAGAGATCACCTATCTGCGACCGGATTCCAAAAGTCAGGTCACCATTGAGTATTCAGACGATAATGTTCCTCAACGCATTGATGCCATTGTGGTGTCCACACAACACGATGAATTTGATACAGATGAGGCCATGTTGGAAAAAATAAGAACCGACATAAAAGAAATCCTGATCCCGCGGGTTATTGCCAAACTTCCGGATCATATCAAAGCCTTATTTACAGAAGATATTACCTACCACATCAACCCTACAGGAAAATTTGTAATTGGCGGACCACATGGTGATACAGGATTAACGGGACGCAAAATTATAGTAGACACCTATGGCGGAAAGGGAGCTCATGGCGGGGGTGCCTTCTCTGGAAAAGACCCAAGTAAGGTAGACCGAAGTGCAGCATATGCCACCAGGCACATAGCCAAAAATCTGGTTGCAGCAGGACTTTGTGATGAAGTCCTGGTTCAGGTTTCGTATGCCATTGGGGTGGTGGAGCCTATGGGCATCTTTATAGACACCTATGGAACCAGCAAGGTAGGACTGAGCGATGGGGAGATTGCCAAACGTGTTTCGGACATATTCGATATGCGCCCTGCAGCCATTGAGGAACGCCTCAAGCTAAGGCAACCTATGTATAGCGAGACTGCCGCCTACGGTCATATGGGGCGAACAAACGAAGTAGTGACCAAGACCTTCGAACAACCTAACGGGGAATCAAAAAGCATGGAGGTAGAATTATTTACCTGGGAAAAATTAGACTATGTAGACAAGGTAAAGCAAGCCTTTAATTTATAGCCTCAATGTATTAATGATTAAAAAAGCCTTTCATTTCTGAAAGGCTTTTTTGGTTGTGTAATGAGCTTAAGACTAATTACCTGCAAGATTACAGCATAGCTTAAAAAACAATTATTTAACTTTTAATTCGTGACTTTGGTACTGTTTTTGGGTAAGAATAATAGGACATGAAAATGTGTCTATCAATCGGCATTACTTAATTAATCTCATGAACTTAAATCCAAGAACCTCTTCGAAGAACTATTCTTACAACATGATTATGGTTACCATTATAATTATAACATTGTTGAGCACGGCATGTGCCGAAAAAAGATCGATTAAGGTAAATTCTGAACCTAACTATGAGTTTTTACATGACTATCATGGAGAGTTTCAGACCTTAGACTTTAAAGGAATAGTTCTCTCTATGGACAACACCCCATTAAATAATGCCAGCATTACTATTGGTGATAGCACAGTAACCTCCAATAAAAATGGTGAATTTGAGATCCACAATCATTTCATTGACAGAGACTTTATTCCGATTATGATAACCCATAAAGGATACAAGTCGCGATCAATGATTCTAGTTGACAAAACAAATTCACAATCTATAGTCATTATTTTAAAACCTTATGACTCGCTGAATCTAGATTGGTTTAGCAAGAACAACCACCTTCTTGATTAAGAGAATAGATGTATTTACGATAAAAAAGCCTTTCATTTCTGAAAGGCTTTTTTCATCTTATAAAGTATAAACGACCCTCAGGGTTACAAACCTCGGCTGGATAAAGGTTTCCTGTAAACTAAAGGAAATATTGCCTGCGTTGGTATTGATTCTGGACTGTGTATTGAGCAGGTTTGTTGCTCTGATCTCATACTCCCATTTGGCGGCGCGTTCTCTTCGGTAAGAGAGGGTGGCATTCCAGATATCGAAGGAGTTGACATTGGTTCCGTTATCGACACTGTTGTAACTGTAGTCCGTTCTGAAAGTGAACTTTTTCCAGATATAGGCGTCAAATACTATATTAGGTGCGTTTGTGATGATCTGGTTTCTATTAGCACCCTGGTCCACATCTTGTATAGAATAGGTGTACCTTACATTAATATTTGGTGCCTCTCTAAAGTTGGTCCTAATTCCCGGCCTGTAGGTTTGTGTGTAGTTCTCATTAACTGATGGCGTTTGTTCCTCAATTGGTACGTTCGGATCTCTATTGATGATTTGATTGAATTTCTGATAATCAAATCGAGCCTGAAATTCTGCTCTGATCTTACCAAAGGTCCTCTGGTAACGCCCAAAAGCAGTAAGTGTTTCGTCCGCAAAAGGAGAATTAAAGGCTGTAGAGGCCCTGATAACACTATTTGGTAAAAATTCCACTATATTTCTGATCTGATCTTCCCGCTTTGAATAATTTATTGCTCCATTTATATTAGTAAAATTAAACAGATTGAAGTTCCTGTAAATCAAAGACAGATTTTGGCTTAAGCCGTTCTCCAAACCAGGTTCTCCTGTGAACAAACTATTGAAATTATTCAATACCAATCCCTGGGCCAGATTAGTGACATCGGTAAACTGGTTCGCCATATTGTATCTGAAGGTCAGGCTCTCACTGTTTTTAATATCCCAGCGTATATCCACATCGGGGAGTATTCTGTAAAAATCTTCTCCAAATTCTTCTCCTCCCTGCGCATTGCTGTTGCCATAGGCGTGAAAAGAAACCGCCGGTCTGAAAGTGAACTCTCCCACTTTTGCCGTGTAACGCGCACCTAAGTATAAATCTGAAAAGTTATAGCTAACGTCGTTGGTGGCACCCACGTCTCCAACGGGTGTAGGATCAAACTCTGATCCATCGTCCAGAAACTGAAAGATGCGGGAGTCAAAATCCTGTCGGCTGAAAATCGTTCCAAAGAACAGGTTCAGGTTACTCTTTGAGTTGAGTACGTTGTAATAATCTAATTTTCCATCAAACTGATTGGTTTTGATGCGACGATCCTGTGCCAAATCGTAATTCTGCTGGTCTGGATCAAGACCAATAATATCTGCTGTATCGTCGTAGGTATCTTTTTGCTCGATCACCGCATTGTAAAAAGGATCTTCGTCCTGAAACAGATGCTGCGCTTCATAGGCAAAAATATTCTTCTCATTCAGAGTAAAGTAATAATTCAGATTCTGATTGATGCTATAGGGATCATTCTCGTCTATTTGGGTAGTTGCTCCTAACACCGAAGAAAGGAAGTTCTGACTTTGCTCTTCCTTGGTATAACGCCCAAGAATATCGTAATCCAGTTGGTTGTTGGCATTGGGAATATAGCGGGTGCTGAACTTTAGTAAACCGGAGTCCGTGGCCTGATCGGCACTTTGATCTGTATTTTCGTCCGGGATACCCAGCTCGGGATCGGTATAGGTGATGGCGCTGCGCTGTCTGGTATCTACTCTGGAGCTGTTGTAGATGGCAAATCCACTAAAATCCAGCTCTTCTTTTGGCGAATAGCTGAAATTACCTGCCAGAAACTTGGACTCAACGCGCTCTACCCGTTCTCGATCAGTGTTTAAAAAGTTTCCGGTATTGGTACCCAGGTTTAAATTGGTACCACTACCCGCACTGGCCGCTCTAAATCCTCCACCGAAGCTTCTTAAATCACGCCCGTTTAGCGTGGGCTCTCCAATATTATTGACATCACCAATAATATTGATGCTGTACTTAGGACTGTAGTAAAACAGTTTAGGCTGAGCTATATAAAGAGCCTCATCAGTAGAAGCTCCGGCACCAACACGCACATCACCAAACCAGAAATTGGTTTTACCCTCCTTCAATTTAATGTTGATGGCTATATTATCCTGATTGTTTCTCACACCGGCTACCTGTCGGTTTTCAGAATAATTTTTTAAGACCTGGATCTTATCCACCACATTGGACGGAATATTCTTGGTAGCCACCTGTGTATCACCATCAAAAAAGTCTTTTCCGTCTACCATCACTTTCTGCACCCGCTGTCCCTCGACCTCGATACCTCCGTCATCAGTGATCTCAACGCCAGGAAGTTTTTCCAGTACGTCTTCCAGTTTACGCTCCGTTCCATTTTTAAAGGAATCGGCATTGTAAATAAGTGTATCTCCCCTCACCTGTACGGGCATCTCATAGGTAAGCTCCACCGCATCAAGCGTATTGTCCAGGTCCATGACATAGTTTTTAACGATATCTGCCTCTTTGGTGACAATAGAATCGTTAATGGTTTTGAGACCTATCGCTGAAATTTGAATGGTATAGGTACCGTTTTTACCAAGTGACAAAACGTATTTTCCGTCGCTGTTGGTGATTCCATAAGACTCCAGTCCGTTGGTATTTTTATTAATAGCAATGACATTGGCCAGTTCCAAAGGGTTATCAAGACTATCCTTTACTACGCCGGACATTTTGATTTGCGCATAGGAGCCCCAGGTGACGCAGAAAAGCGTCAGAAGTAAGAATTTTTTCATCAGTGATTTTTGTGCTTATTAATTGAGCGTATCTGGAGTTTAGCCTCTGCGTCTTCCGCGGCTATTACGAAACTCCTCCATTTTCTCTGTAATGGTTTGTTTGTATTCCGTTTTTGTAATTTCCTTGCCCTTTCTGGGCGCCTCAATTTCGACCTTTTCAGCAGGATTAATGACTATTTTAGAACAGAGCATGGTCGTGTTTCCTGCACTCACCTCCAAAATCAAGCCAGGCAGTCCCCAGTATTCAAGTGGTCCGTGACTTACCGGTATTTGAGGGGTGTACCAGGCCTCTACCATGGTCATATCAACCTGCACCTCGGGCTCCTTACCGATGGCTCGCAATGAATCAGCCTCTTGTCGCATACGTTCCTGACGTCTCAAATCATTCCAGGAAAAAGTATACCAATTGAGCTGGTCAGTTGGGATCAAGGCATTTGCTCTAAAACACATGTAATTACCAATTTGCTTAGACTCCTTTCCCATAGTCCACTCTATAGGCAATAAGGAGTCCTTGACCAAAAATTGTTTCCCGTAGAATTCCTGTTCCTGAATCTGAGTATTGGTACTCACGTTCTTGTAACTATCCCCAGCCGCAAAATTCTTTCCCCAGGAATTGGTGGCACCGGACATGGCATCCAGAACTTCCTCCTCGTAAAAAAACGACTCCGCTTTGTTGAAATTTAAAACAAACGTCTTTTCGAGTTGACTTTTCATTCGGGCTTCAATTTGCTTTTTCTGAGCCTCACTCATTCTGGCTCCCCAGCGCCCCAGATCCATTTTGGTCTTTGAAAAGTAGTAGGCAGTACCCTGAAAATCCTGAGCCGGCTTTTGGCTGGAAATAAAAAATGTGAGTGCCAGGGCTATAAAACTCACTCTTAGAACGATTGTCTTCATGAACAGCTTTTTAAATTGGTTAGGTTGTCTAACAAAAGTAGATATTGTTTAAACGTTTCTTCTCTGTTTATCAAAACATTAACAGTCACTTTTGATAGTCTTTAG
This sequence comes from uncultured Winogradskyella sp., assembly GCA_963966315.1. Taxonomy (GTDB): domain Bacteria; phylum Bacteroidota; class Bacteroidia; order Flavobacteriales; family Flavobacteriaceae; genus Winogradskyella_A. The sequence continues at coordinate 15,390 of CAWZYX010000052.1, forward strand.
ACCTATACAACAATAAATCGTTTAATGCCCCTATCCTAAAGGTTTGTTAAAGTTATCCTCCGATTCTGATTTGAATGGTCTCTCCACTCTCGCGGCCCGTAGGACGAAACTGTTCCTGGAACTCCTTCATCTTCTGCTCCATAATTTCCTCAAACTCCTCCTGGTTCACCTCCTTGCCTTGCCTAGGTGGTTTAATTGTTACTTTGTTCTCGGGGTTGAGCACAATTTTACTGCAAACGATCTGCTGGTCACCGTCATTAATTTCAAGAATAAGACCCGGTAAGCCCTGATACTGTTCCGGCCCGTTGTTCACCGGGATTTGCGGGGTATACCAGGCTGTTACCGTTCGAGTCTCCATCTTTGTTTCTTTCTGCTCCTCATCGTCACTTCCAAACCTGCTTTCCAGAACTTCTATTTCTTCGGTGTAGATAGCCTTATAGCAAGTGTACTGACCAATATTCTTTGTTTCCTGGCCCAGTTGCCATTGCCGTTTCTCCAGTTGGTCCTTTATTAAAAAGATTTTTCCAAATACTTCATTTTGATTGATGAAAGAACCCTCTTTCGTGTTTTTATATAACACATCCGAGCCGCCACCGCTAAAGGCTTTAATAGAAACCCCATTCATGCTGATACCTGAACCGGGAGGGGCCAGTTCCACATCTTCCTTGTAAAGGGATTCCTCTTTATTAAACGTCAGAATGAAGGTTTTCTCAAATTGCTTTTTGAGCATCTCCTGCATCTGCTTCTGCAGGTCAGGGGTTAAACTGGTGTTGGTACTATCGATCTTAAGATCGACCTTTCGCTTGGTTTTATAGGTTGCCTCGCCTTGAAAGTCCTGGGCATTCAATCCTGAAATGCCCAAAACTACTGATAGAACTATAACTCTTATAAGTGTTACCATGGTCTTAGATATTGTTGTAATACTTGATTGCTGCCTTGCGAATTTTTTTCACCATCTTTAGAAAGTCCTCCTCACTTAAGTCCCCTTTTTCAACAGCATAACTCATGGAAGAATGCACTCCGTTGGACATACGTTCACCACGGCAAGTTAATTTGAATTTAGCAGATTTTCCCTCACACATCTCCAAAAGTTCTTTCATATCTTTTACCTTAAAAGTTTCTTTAAGGTCCTCGGCTGAGTCCACAGTGACTTCCATGGTCACATTATTTAACTCTTGCTCTTCGATGGAAACACTTAAGGCATCCGTTTGTGCATTGGTAAAAACACCTATCGTTAATACCAATAATGTTACTAGTTTTTTCATTTTGTTTTTGATTTAATTGATTAACGGTACAAAGATGCCGCAAGCTTTCCTTTCTAATGGTTAATGAGTGTTAACTAGTGTTAACCGATTGGTTTAGCGACGATTTAACAACTACTTTTGAACCATGCAAACAAAAACTTACAGATGGATCTTATACGGAATAGCGGTCGTGATCTTGGTCACTATTGCCATCCAGGTCTACTGGAATTACAAGAACTATCTGGTCAACAAACAGCAGCTGTTCAACGATGTTCAGGTTAGTCTGGATAAGGCAGTTGACGATTATTACGCGCAATTAGCCGAAAAATCAACAGTTGGGTTAACCCTCTCGGGCGATTCGCAGAAAACAGCTTTAGATGAAGGGGGACTACTAGACCAACTGGCACAAAAGATCGACTCCAATCAAAGTACCTTTATTACAATGGACTCATTAAACGTGTCTAACATTAATGAGGTTCAGATTTTCAGAGGACTACAGGCAGACTCCTTAAATAAGGTTCGTACACTTACACATATATCAACGGACTCCTTTCAGTCCTACATGAAGGAATTAAAACAACCCACGATCTTAAAGTCGAAGCCAGATTTTGAATTACTCACTTCTAAAATCGTGATCTCTATCTCAAACGACACGCTTGAAATTGCTCAAGTGGATAGCCTTTTTATTGCAGAACTGGCCAGAAAGTCCATTGACATTGACCATGAGTTAATGTTTTATTCCAAAGATGATCGATATGCTTATCTAAAACAAAACAAGCAATGGCCGGAAGTTGAACTACCCAAACAGCGAAAAGAAGAGTTAGTCACAGAATCGAAATCAACCTTTCTGCCCGATCAAAGTGTTTTGTTGGTGTCGTTTTCCAATACCACAAAGACCATTCTTGGCCGTATTCTCAGCGGGATCATCATTTCGTTTATGCTGGTTCTCGCCGTTATCGCCAGCCTGTTCTATCTTCTGAAAGTTATTCAAAATCAGAAACAAATGGCTGAGATCAAAAACGACCTTATCAGCAACATCACTCACGAATTTAAAACACCTATTGCAACCATTGGTGTGGCATTAGAGGGCATTCAGAATTTTGATGTTTTGGACGATAAGGAAAAGACCAGATCATATCTTAACGTGTCTTCTCAGCAATTAGAAAAACTCAACTTAATGGTGGAAAAGCTGCTGGAAACAGCTTCTTTAGACAGCAATAGTCTGGAGCTGGACAAATCAGCTGAAGACCTCGTTGCGCTGATGAATGCAATTACAGATCGCTTTACTCATCAAACAGAGGGTAAGCAATTTACCTTTAAAACAAACATTGAGCAGTTCCTTATGGAGATTGATGCATTTCATTTCGAAAACGCCATCAACAACATCGTCGATAACGCTGTTAAATACGGTGGTCATGAAATCGCAATCGTGCTAGAGGTTAGCGCTACCGACCTAAGCATTTCAATAACAGACAATGGACCGGGTATCCCCAGTGAACATCAGAAACGCATCTTTGATCAGTTTTACCGCGTCCCCAAAGGCAATACCCACGATGTAAAAGGGTTTGGTATAGGATTGTACTATACTCAAAACATTATCCAACGTCATGGGGGGACGATAACATTGGAATCTAAACCTGGTACAACCCAATTCAAAATTCATTTTAATCATGTCAACCATTAAGCTTTTACTTGCAGAAGATGAGCCGGCCTTAGGGCAGATCATCAAAGAAAGTCTGGAAACCAGAAACTTCGAAGTCAACTGGAAGCAGGACGGGGAAGCTACCTTTAAGGCCTTTAAGGAAGATACCCCTGAGATTTTAGTACTGGACGTAATGATGCCTAAAAAAGACGGTTTTACAGTGGCAAAGGAGATCCGGGCACTGGATGATAGCGTGCCCATCATTTTTTTGACTGCCAAGTCGCAAACCAAGGATGTTGTGGAGGGTTTTTCCATTGGTGGTAATGATTATCTGAAAAAGCCCTTTAGTATGGAGGAACTCATCGTTCGTATCCACAACTTGCTGCAGCGAAGTAAACTGCAAAAGACAGCTGATGTTCTTCAGATTGGAGAATACACCTTTAACTTTCCAAAACAAGAGCTGTCCTATAAAGAAGAGGCACCTGAGATGCTCACCCATAGGGAAGCACATTTGTTGTTCAATCTGATCAAGAATAAAAATCAGTTGCTGGACAGATCTGTCATTCTCAACAAACTCTGGGGGACAGATGATTTTTTCTCTGCACGCAGTATGGATGTCTTCATCAGTAAACTCAGAAAAAAATTAAGCAAAGATTCAACTATTCAGATAATAAATGTAAGAGGCTTCGGGTACAAACTAATCGTTTAGCTAAATTTGTTACAATAATTAGTTTGATTAGTCTGTTTCAATACTGTGAAGTACACCCATCTTTATTTATATCTCTTCATACTCAACTTCGTTTTAGTCTCTCCTGTGTTAAGTGCTCAATCATCGGTGACCGCATTACCTAATGGACAAATAGAGGTGGTTGCCAATGAAATCTGGGGTATCGATAAGTTTGAGACCCTTTACGCAAGTACAGATGATCATACATTTTTAAAGATCTCGAGAGATACGACCATTACATATGCCAACTTTCAACTTGGCAAAATAGAAACCGTAAACACCTTCAACCCTCTTAAGATCAATTTATTTTATCGGGATTTTAATACCGCCATTATTTTAGATAACCGGCTGGCAGAAATACAACGCATTGATTTTAATACCCTGCAACCCTACAGAAACGTCACTTTTATATCAACCGGAAGCGATAATAATCTCTGGCTTTACAATCAGGATC
>CAWZYX010000053.1:0-19453 GCA_963966315.1 uncultured Winogradskyella sp.
GCATCCTCTTCAGCAGCTTTCTGAGCCAATAATCTCGCTTCTTCTTCAGCAGCCTGTTTTGCTGCCAATGCCTTAGCTTCCTCTTGCTTTCTGCGCTCTTCAGCTTCGGCTGCTGCTAATGCCTCTGCCGCTGCCATTCTTCGCTGCTCCTCTTCCTTTTGAAGCTGGGCTGCTCGCTGTGCATCCTCTTCAGCAGCTTTCTGAGCCAATAATCTCGCTTCTTCTTCAGCAGCCTCTTTTGCTGCCAATGCCTTAGCTTCCTCCTGCTTTCTGCGTTCTTCAGCCGCCTTACGTGCTGCTAATGCTTTAGCCTCTTCCTCTTTGCGTTTCTCTTCAGCCATTGCTGCGGCCAAAGCTTCTTCGGCCTCTTTTTTACGAAGTTCCTCAGAGGCTTTTATCCTCTCTAATCTCTCAGCCTCTTCCTGGGCAAGCTCCCTGGCCTTAGCCTCAGCCATTGCTTCCTCCTCGGCGCTGTTTGATTCTGTAGCCTTCTTTTCTGCTTCCGTTCCATTGGTGTTAGCCGCTACCACCTGAGCTTCATTTTCACTCTCCTGAAGCTTTGCTAATCTTCTGGCTTCTGCCCTCGCAGCTATCCTGGCCCGGGTAGCATCATCGGTTTTGGTAATCGTTTTACGCGTTCTCTTTTCGGGAATAATAGAGGCCATTTCGGCGTCATCTGTGTATTTGTAACTATTCCTGTTAGTAAAGCGATATCCAATGGAAATCTCATGAGCACTTCCCAAAACACTGAGGTTCCCCATTGCTCTTTCATAATTGTACTCTAGCATCAATCCTTTAAACAGATTAAGTCCGATACCTGCAGAAAACCCGTTTAGTGTATTATAACCAGCCTGTCCCCAAATCCCTTTAGGGACGGTTAGCATGACTAGTCCGGATAAAACAACATCGGATTGTCTGAATTCAGATTTTATAAAAGTGGAAAACTTGGAATCATCAAAAAATCCCCTGCTAGTCATATAACCTGTATACATAAAATGGGCATCGATCGATTGCTCAGGGTCATCCTCGATTAGCGAGGATGTCGAAAAATTGTACAGCGTAAAATTGGTGAGCGTTAATCCAAAATCAATAAAACGAGTTCCGTAATTGACGGAGGGATTAATCGTCATCAAAAAGTTTGAAGGGACATTATCAAGAGAAGGATCAGGAAATGTCGTAATTACCTTTCCGGTATTCAGCCCACTTTGATACAAAGCTGCATTACCACCAAAAGATAAGTTATGCTCTGAAGAAATGGGGACGTTATAGACATAGTTGAGTACCCCTCCGTAGGTGGATAATACACCGTAATTTTCCTGAAATAGCCCAACTCCAAAACCAGAGTTATCGTTCAATCGGCCAGAGTAACTAAAAATATAATTTTCAGGAGCATTATCAAACTGGGTCCATTGACGCTTATTTGTAAAACTGAGGGTTTTATCCGCTTCCCGAACAAAACTAAAAGTAGGGCTCAATAAAAATTTATTGAACGTTAAGGAATTACGCACAGGAAGGGAAAAAGACACAACACCATCGTCCTGTGACCACAGCAGACCACAGAAAAGTAACAAAATGACGATATGTATCTTTCTACATCTCATTTATTTGATGATCGTTATTGTTCCTTTTTGTTCCGATTGGTTGGGCGGAGTGATGATGTAATAATACAGGGGATTAACATTTGAAAACTCAAGGGCTTCTGTAGGCCAGTTATTCTGGTACTCTGTTGTTTTAAGTACCACATCGCCATTGACACTAATGATCATTATCTCTGTACCTGTTCCAATTGTAAATGCCTGAGGCAAAATCCATGTATCGTTTATTCCATCACCATTAGGACTGATGACATTTGGAATGGAGTCCACATCGGGAAAGGCTTCAACCACAACAAAGGTCAATTCGACAGAAGCAATACACTCCACTGTCTGAGAAATCACAACCTTATAGCTACCGGCACTGGTTATCTCAATGAAATCAAACGTTTCACCTTCTATGAGCTCATTATTTTTAAACCACTGAAATTCTGGGTTTTGGGCATCAGTATCTACTGTGACCCAAAGGCTCTCATCCTCCTCTAATGTGTTAACCTCATCTGCATCTATACTAGCGGCAAATCCTGTTGTTTCCAGAGTAATGCTTGCATCGGCACTGCACTCACCAAGATTTACATTCACTGTATATTCACCGGACTCATTTGTTTCGAGTGTTTGGCTTGTAGCACCATTGATAAGTTGACCATCTCTAAACCATTGGTAACTTTGTCCATTGATAGCACTTAGCACGGTTGCCCCTTCTGAAGCACAATAGGGGTTACCTAAACTTGAACTAATCGTAAATTCATTGGAATCATCCGCTTCCGTAATGGTTACTCGGTTGGAAAACGAATTTGAAGTACATGTTCCGTAATTAGTTTCAACGAAGTAAGTACCAGGCTCGTTCACAGAAAGTGACTCACCAGTTGCCACAAGCTCTGCGGTTGTACTGGTAATTTCACGAAACCAATTGAAGGTTAGGCTGGGATATTGTAATGGAGAATTATTCATAGGACCACCGGGGTTGTCAATAGTTAAAAGGTAACTTCCACCAGGGCAGTATACTCCTGATCCAATCAGGTTATTGATGGTAAAGGGTTCGTCCTGTAATTTATAGTAGGCTGCAAACGGCTGGGAGGGCGTACTGGTGGCTACAGGTGAAGTAGCCTTTACTCGAATCCTGTAATTCTCTCCTGCTGTAGACTCTGGCAATGAAAAAGTGAGTGTGGCCGGAGATGCCGTTACAGCCCCAGGATTAGATTCAAATATTACCTCTGGCGTATCGAAGCTTCCTGAAGGGTCTGAAAGTTCCAGAACAAATTGGTTGGAAGTACTTAAGGCGTTCTCAGGAGAAAAACTAAAAGTAACATTATAGGTGTTGAATTCAGGGCTTGCACATGCCTGAGAAAACCCCAAATTAGGGGTACTAATCACCACCTGAGCCTCAAGGTTAATCATCATAAGGACACTTATCGCTAAAAAGAATTTGATTGATCTAAGCATCTTTTTGTTACATTGAGTTTTATCTTATCCTTTAGAGCCCTCCGGAAGATTCATATGTTCGAATTACACTTTTGAAACAAACTTTTTAGAAACGGATTTTCTTAAATTTCTTTGAATAATTCAAACCCTAGATTCACACAGACAGAGCGCATGAAATCACTTATTTGTCACCAGGGTCGTTTGTTGCCATGATCTGGTTAATCCTTAATCTGAAATCAGGACGCTTGTTATTAAACACATCAATGAATGTTTCGCTGTCCAGACCTTTGGAGTACACGTTAAAAAAGGCCGGGTTGCCATACCAATTCTCGAGATCGTCGTTGTTTGTGAAGTTCTCAACAAAGATGTTACCATTACAATTGTTGAAATACATCTCTGAAAACTTGATTTTGTCAAGGTTTTCCTGGTTAACTTTAACCTTCTGATCAAAAACCACGGCAGGACTAAAACCAGATAAAACAGAACGTTTCATATCCAGTGCTGTATTATGTCCTACAAAAATGGCCTCCTTGATCAATCCTTTGGAGATGTCACCTGCAAGATCGTCGGTAGTATTGATCATGGTGAGGTTGGTTGCTGTTATCTTGGTGCCAGGTTTAGAAAAATCCACCTCATCCTTACTTGTGTAGGAATAAATATGCAGCGATTTTGACCCCGAACTGTGGGAAGTGTAAGGCGATCGAACGGCCAGTGAGTTGTTCATAAAGACCTGAGCTCCGTAATTGAAAAGAAAATCTACTTCAGAAGCTCTGTAAGACACGACCTGATTCATCTCAAAATTACCTCCCCAGACCTCAAATGACTTTCCTCCGGCATAACTGACCATAACATGATCAATAAGGGTCGTTTTGCCTAATCCAGCAGCTAACAGTGCAGGAAAGTACTTTCCTCTTCCTATTCTGGCTCCGGCATACTCTATTCTAACAAACCTGAGGATTCCTGAGTGACTGTAAGTATTATCGCCTCCAAAATTGGTATTGGCATAATGTTCAGGAGATAAACCTGGGAAAAAAGACGCAACGCTCCCATTACCAAACTTATTGGTCGGCGCTTCACCCAATAAAATCAGACCTCCCCAATCGCCAGGTTTTTTTCGGCTCCTGTTTGAGGTAAAAACGATCGGATCAGTTTCCAATCCGTCGGCAACAAGAGTTGCTCCCTTCGTGATAATAAGGGCCCCCTTGGTTTCATAGTCTCCTATGATGACGGTTCCGGGTTCAATAGTTAAAGTGGCATTATTTGTCACAAAGACATTTCCCATCAACAAGTACACATTTCGCTTAAAAAGCTTTGTGTCCTTATTAATGTTGCCAGACAAAATCTCGGCCGCCTCACCGTAATCTTCCTGATTCGGTTGGAATTCAGTCCAGTTATGCAGCCAGTTATTTACCCCGAAGATTCCTTTCTCTTGCTGAGAAAAGACAATGCCTGAGCAAAGGAGGTAACAAAAAACGAAGTGAGTAATGTTCTTCATAAGTAGTAATAGTTTTTAGAATTGGGGACATCTGTTTACTTATATGGTCAAATATAGCATTTTTGACTTTGAATTAACCAATTTTTTCGATTATCTGTATTTTAATGTAAGTTTTTTCTGTTTATGACCAAAAGCAATGGTCTTTTAATACAGAACTTACTCCATAGAAATCAAAAAAAAAGTCAGATAAACATCTGACTTGAGAAAAAATAGTCTGAAATTATTCGGTAAAACGGTCGTACTCATGCAGTGCCTTTAGGGTTTCTTCGTAGAAGAGAATGGCTGCAATGAGTTTATTAGTATCGGAATAAGGTAGCATAACATCCTGAAATTCCAGAGTTGCCTCAATATAACTCAGGGTTTCGTCATGTTGGTTTTCAAGTATCTTTGTGTTTTCCTTATCCTTTGGAATGCCAAGGCTTTCCATAGTGACACCCGGTTTAGTTGCGAAAGCAATATTAGGTAATATTTTTACCAGGCTCGATATGCGTTCTTTATAAAGTATCAGAAGATCCCCCTTCGGAAGACGCTCTAATTCATCAATGTTGTGGTATTTTTTGATATCAACAGCATCAATGATGATACTTTTTGGCTCTTTCTTCTTCTGAGCATAACCATTATACGTCAAAGATAACAGTCCAAAACAGAGTAAAAAAACTTTAAGTTTCATAGTGTATGATTTGGGTTTACCCAACAAATATATGTATTTTATCGTATAATTACGCATTTAGTCGATAAAAAATTAAAAAAAATTGATCTTGAGCATTCTCAATACCTTGATTTTTAAACTTCTAAAGATGCAAATTGTGGTTTACAGTTATGCAATAGATCCTCAAATCAAATTGATTGTTCAAATTTATTGGCAGGTATAGCCCGATGGTCACCTACTAAACCTTTTGTGCATTTTACCCTTTAATTGACTTTAAAAGATGGACATATAAGGGCTTTATTTACTGCTATTTACCGATACAAAAATTAGCAAAGATATTACCCAATAGATCATCAGTAGAGATCTCTCCTGTGATCTCTCCAAAATGAAATAAAGCCTGACGAATATCGATCGCCAATAAATCACCCGATAATCCAATATCCAATCCATGCTTCACCTTCTGAACTTCTTCAAGTGCTTTTAACAAGGCATCGTAATGCCTGGTGTTGGTTACGATGGTATCATTGTTTTTTAGTGCTCCGGTATTGATGAGGTTGAGGAGCGAGTTCGTCAACTGCTCTACCCCAAAGCCCGTTTTAGCTGAAAGCAGGAGTACGTTTGCAATCGTAGAATTGATCTCTGCCAGCTGTGTATCGTCCAGAACATCGATCTTATTTGCAATGATCAGTAAGGGTTTCTGAGGATACTTGTTTTTTATTTTTTCGATCTCCACCCTTACCGTATTCAGGTCATCAATACTTTTATGAGCATCAAACAGGTATATAGTGACTCTGGATTGCTCAATTTTTTCAAAGGTTTTTCTAATACCAATAGATTCCACATGGTCTCTGGTCTCCCTGATACCTGCAGTGTCTATAAATCTAAATCCTACCCCACCAATCGATATTTCATCCTCTATGGTATCTCTGGTAGTTCCCGCTATATCTGATACGATAGCCCTCTCTTCATTTAATAAGGCATTTAAAAGTGTTGATTTTCCAACATTGGGCTCCCCTACAATGGCTACCGGAACCCCATTTTTAATGACATTGCCTACGGCAAAAGAATCAATCAACCGTTTGAGTACAAAGACAATCCGATCTATTAGCTCCCTGAATTGTATGCGATCTGCAAATTCTACATCTTCTTCGGCAAAATCGAGTTCTAGTTCTATTAAACTCGCAAAATTTAATAACTCCTCACGAAGCTTCGATATTTCAGAAGAAAACCCCCCTCTCATTTGCTGCATGGCCACCTGATGAGAAGCCGCACTATCACTGGAGATCAGATCAGCCACCGCTTCTGCCTGACTCAAATCCAGTTTCCCATTTAAAAAAGCCCTAAGTGTAAATTCACCGGGGTTTGCCATACGGCATCCGTTTCTCAGAAAAAGCTGTATAATCTCCTGTTGGATGTAAATAGAGCCATGACAAGAAATTTCAATTACATCCTCCCCTGTATATGAATTGGGGTTTTTAAAGACAGAAAGCAATACCTCATCCAATTCCCTGGAACCATCTACGATGTGTCCAAGATGAATGGTGTGTGTGTTTTGATCTTTTAGTTTCTTATGGGATACAGACCGAAAATGTTTTTCAGCAATAGAAATAGCTGACTTTCCAGACAACCTTATAACTGCAATTGCACCAGTCCCTGAAGGCGTCGCTAAAGCAACAATTGTGTCGTTCTCATAAATCGGATTCATAGAACAAAATTAGCTCAAAAATTCTGATCCGGTCTCCGACTGAGACATAAATTAAAACAAGTTGACGTAGGAATGATTCTTGCTTTATATATTTGCAAACCAAAGTAAAAACCTATTTATAATGAAATTTCTTAAATATTTCCTTGTCATTTTTTTGATGGCTTCTTTTTCGTGTCAGAAAGATTCAAAACAGGACTATGTGGTCTCCCTCAATTCGAATAAACTGCATAATGGTATGCGGTCTTACCTGAAGGTTCTTGACGAAAAGGGTCAGGAAAAAGTTATTGATACCGCCATTGCCATGAACAATGAAATTACCTTTAAAGGAAGTGTTACAAACCCTGAAATTGTATTCCTCGATATCAATGGTTTTAACGGATCTCTCATGTTTTTTCTCGAAAATCATGACATCAGTATAGAAATGGATACTCTAAATCTTGCTCTCTCCAAAGTACAAGGCTCTCCCTTAAATGAAGAGCTTACGGCTTTCAATCAACAAATTTTTGAATTTAGGGAGGAAATGAGACCATTAACTGTGGAATTCCGAGAGGCCTTCAGAAACAGCGATAGCCTGAGAATGGGAGAAATACGCGATTCATTAAATATATTGGGACAAAAATCAATTCATTTTCCTATCAACTATGCCAAAGAGCATCCTAGTAGCTACTTAAGCCTATATATTGTAGAATCCCAAATCGGAAGATCTGCTCAAGTAGGATATTTAGAGGTAAAGGAAGCCTATGAACAGCTCGACAGTTCTCTCAAAAGTCTACCCATGGCGAAAAAAGCAGAGAAAAAACTGGAAGTGGAACGCCTGAAGTTCGAACGCGAAAAAATAACCGCCATAGGTGCCAAAGCCCCTGATTTTAGTGCTTTAACCCCAGGCGGAAAGGAATTAGCCTTATCAGAAGTGTATTCAAAATCCAAATACACGATTATCGACTTTTGGGCAGCCTGGTGTGGTCCGTGCAGACGTGAAAATCCAAACCTAGTAAGAGTCTACAACAAATACCAATCCAAAGGATTGGACATTATTGGTGTATCCCTAGATGGTCAGAGGGGCCAGAAAGATCCAAAGGCAGCCTGGATAAAAGCGATTGAGGACGACAAGCTTTCCTGGAATCATGTCTCTAACCTTCAGTATTTTGGTCCTATAGCTCAAAAGTATAATGTAAATGCCATCCCAGCCATGTTCATTGTTGATCAGAACGGGGTGATCGTTGCCAAAAACCTCAGGGGTCGGGCACTTGAAACTAAAATGGAAGAACTACTGGGTTCTTAAGATAGTTTACCTGTCTTGTGCATGTAATAGAGGATAGCTATTGGTATGGCAAGAAGTATCGTGTAAAGTAGATTTGTTTTCAAAATTCCCGGTTGCAGAAGAATGGTTAGAACATATCCTCCTACGGCACCCCCAAAGTGGGCATCGTGACCAATATTTCCTACCCTGTTTTTCATTCCATAAATTGAATAAAGCAAATAGCCCACTCCAAACAAATAGCCAGGTATAGGAATAGGTATAAAGAACAAATACAAACTCATATCTGGTCTCAGAAGAATAGCAGAATACAAAATGCCCGTAACTGCCCCACTAGCTCCAACAGCACTATACCAGTATTCGTCTTTATGGAAATAAAACGATAGCAGGTTACCTATAAGCAGACTTGCTACATAAACTATAATAAAGCCAAAATTTCCCAAACTGTAAAGAACCACGTCTGCAAAAAAGTAGAGTGTAAGCATATTAAACAAAAGATGAGTGGTATCTGCATGTAAAAATGCCGAGCTAAACATTCTTACTTGCTCTCCTCTTCTAATGGCACCTATATTGAACTTGTACTTTTCAAAAAACAAGCGATCATTAAACCCCTTCAAACTGAACAACACGTTGGCTGCAATGATGATGATGGTAACTAAACTTAGATGGTACATGTATAATTATATGTATGATTATATGACCTATATTTGCCCTTGCAAAATTAATACACTTTAGTGCAACTTCTTGTCTATATATTGGTTTATCCTATTTTATGGGTTATTTCTGTTTTACCATTCAGAATACTTTATCTCTTTTCGGATTTTCTGTTTATCATTTTATACAAAATCGCTGGATACAGGACCAAAACAGTAAATGAAAACCTCAGACTTGTTTTTCCTAATAAATCAGAAAAAGAGATCAGGGAGATACGCGCAAGGTTTTATCACCACCTCTGTGACATGATCGTTGAAGCGATCAAATCCATGACCATAAGCCCTGAGGAGCTCAAGAAACGCTTTAAATTCAAAAATATTGACTTGATTAAAGATCTTGAATCTAAAAACAGGAGTATTGTACTAATGGTTGGACACTATGGTAGTTGGGAATGGATCTTTGCGCTTCAACTCTACGTAAAATACTCGGGATATGCTGTTTATAAACGACTGAGAAATCGGTACTTCGATCGACTTGTCAAACGCATTAGGGCCAGACACAATAGTTATCTCATTACTACAAAGGAAACCTTCAGCGTGATTAAACGCGTAGAGAAGGATGGCGAATTGGCTATTTATGGATTTGCAGCAGATCAATCCCCGCGACTGCGAAAAGGACTTTACTGGAACAAATTTATGGGCACGGAAGTTCCCATGCATACAGGTGCGGAAGTTCTTGCAAAAAGATATGACTTAGCAGTGATATTTATGCATGTAAATCGTTTAAAACGTGGTTTTTACGAATCTGAATTTCAAGTTATAACTGAAGACCCAAATAGCTTGGCTGATTTTTCAATAACCGATAAGTTTTTCAAATTGGTAGAGGCCGAAATTTACAAAAATCCAGCGTATTACTTATGGACTCACAAACGCTGGAAACACAAAGACAAGAACACTGAAACACTGAATTGATCACAGATTGAACCAGGAATCGACCAACCCGTCGGTTGCATCCGGATTGTCTCCCTTAAATAAAAATTCATTTGTTTTTGGCTCGTAGCGATAATCTTTTTCCCATTCTTTATGGTGCTTTGAAAGGGCTATAATACTATCGCATACATAGTGAATTTCTTCGTTGGTCGTCGTAGGATGAATAGACATTCTTACCCAACCGGGTTTTCGCACCAGATCACCAATTGAGATTTCGCTAGTAAGCTCGTGAGAGGTTTCATAGTCTACATGTAACAGGTAATGCCCGTAGGTTCCAGCACAACTACACCCACCTCTGGTTTGTATTCCAAAACGATCATTGAGAATTTTAACAGCTAGATTATAATGTAAATCCTCTATGTAAAACGAAATCACCCCTAGACGTTCTTTATGTTGCCCGGCCAGAATGTGCAGATCATCGATCGCTCCCAATTTATCGAAGACAATTTCTATCAATTCATGCTCGCGTTTGAGCATATGCTCCACACCCATTTGTTCTTTTAATCTAATGGCCAAGGCTGTTTTAATGGTCTGTAAGAATCCAGGGGTACCCCCATCCTCGCGATCTTCAATATCATCGACATATTTGTGCTCACCCCAGGGATTTGTCCAGCTTACAGTGCCTCCCCCAGGACAATCGGGGATCATATTTTTATAGAGTTTCTTATTGAATACCAGTACTCCAGAGGTTCCGGGTCCCCCCAAAAACTTGTGAGGTGAGAAAAATATGGCATCTAAAGAAGACTCGGTATCTTCTGGATGCATATTCATAGAAACATAGGGCGCTGAACAGGCAAAATCGACAAAACAGACACCACCATGAGAGTGCATCATTTTAGCGATCTCATGATATGGTGTTTGAATTCCTGTAACATTGGATCCAGCGATAACCGAGGCTATCTTCAATGGTCTGTTTTTATACCTTTCCAGAAGCCCTTCCAGGTTTTCTAATGAAAACAGGCCTTCCTCACCCGGTGGGATTACCTCAACAGTGGCAATAGTTTCCAACCATGAAGTTTGATTGGAATGATGCTCCATATGGGTTATAAAAACAACAGGTTTAATATCATCTGGTATGCTTGTATATTTTCTAAGGTTTTCGGGGACCTTTAAGCCTAATATCCTTTGAAATTTATTCACCACTCCCGTCATTCCATTTCCGGAAACAATAAGCACATCATCCTCACTAGCATGGACGTGCTGCTTAATGATTTCTTTGGCTTTGTGATAAGCCTTGGTCATTGCGGTACCTGAAACGGTGGTTTCCGTATGAGTGTTGGCCACGAATGGGCCGAAATCCTTAAATAGCTTTTCCTCAATAGGGGCATATAACCTGCCGGAAGCTGTCCAATCGGTGTATACAATGCGCTGATTACCATAGGGAGAATTAAAGGTCTGATTCTGACCTATAATGTGTCTCCGAAACCTTGAAAAGTAGGATTCCAAATCAGAAGCCGTATTTATTTCGGTAAGGGGATCTAACTTCATTCCTGCAAATTCACTGTTTCAATTTACTAAAATTTGGCAACTGTCTTAATTTCACTAATTATTGTATTTGCCAAATCGTCGGCCTCTTGCTGGCTTCGTGCTTCCGTATAAATTCGAATTATCGGTTCGGTATTGCTCTTTCTCAAGTGAACCCATGAGGTTTCGAAATCAATCTTTACTCCATCAATGGTATTAGGTTGCTGCTTACTGTATTTGGATTCCATTGCCTTTAGAATGGTGTCCACCTCTAAATCAGGAGTTAATTGAATCTTTTTTTTGCTCATAAAATACGCGGGGTATCCCTTCTTTAGTTCACTTACCGATATTTGACGCTCTGCAAGCAGACTTAGGAAAAGTGCAATACCGACCAAGGCATCCCTTCCATAGTGTAAACCTGGATAAATGATACCACCATTCCCTTCACCACCAATGACTGCCTCTGTGTCCTTCATCATTTGCACTACATTCACTTCCCCAACTGCACTTGCCTTATAATTTCCACCGTGGGCTTCCGTAACATCCTTTAATGCCCTTGTAGAACTTAGATTGCTCACAGTATTTCCAGGGGTTTTCCCAAGAACATAATCCGCACAGGCAACAAGGGTGTATTCTTCACCAAACATTTCCCCCTTTTCATCCATAAAAGCAAGGCGGTCTACGTCCGGATCTACAACTATACCCAGATCAGCGCCCTCTTTTATTACCGCTTGCGACAAATCGCCTAAGTGTTCTTTTAAGGGTTCAGGGTTATGCGGGAAATGACCATTTGGATCACAATACAACTTAATGCAGTGCACACCAAGCCTGTCTAATAAAAGAGGTACAGCTATACCTCCTGTAGAATTAACTCCGTCAAATACCACTTTAAAATTTGCTTTCTCGATAGCCCTCTTATTGATGATAGGAAGTTGTAAAACCTCATCAATGTGTAAATCGATGTAGGCCTCATTTTTAGTGATTTTTCCCAAATCATCCACCTGAACAAAGAGTAAACTATTGGATGCGGCCAGCTTAAGAATGGCCTCTCCTGCTACACCGTCTAGGAACTCACCTTTTTCATTTAGCAATTTAAGGGCGTTCCACTCCTTGGGATTGTGGCTCGCTGTTAATATGATCCCACCGTCGGCATGTTCCATGGGGACCGCTACTTCAACTGTTGGCGTTGTAGAAAGACCCAGGTCAATCACGTGAATTCCCATGCCAACAAGGGTGTTCATTACTAAATTCTGGATCATTTCCCCAGAAATACGCGCATCCCTGCCAACTACAACTCTGTAATTATCCTTTTTGCGATACTGTTTTAACCAGGTGGCATAAGCAGCTGCAAACTTAACAGTATCAATAGGTGTTAAATTATCCCCAACAGTGCCACCAATTGTACCTCGAATTCCAGAAATGGATTTGATTAAGGTCATATTTCTTCTTTTTTGGCAAATATAGCCACTTCCAGTAGTTATCTAATTACGAATTCGTAATTTCCACCCATGAACTTTCTGGCCCACATCTACTTATCTGGTCATAGGGATTTGATCAAAATTGGGAATTTTGCAGCTGACGGTATCAGGGGTAAGCAGTATATAGATTATCCAATCGAAATGCAGGTTGGTATTCTGTTACACCGAAAGATAGATCAGTACACAGACCAGCATTCGGTATTTAAAAAAAGTTGTAGAAGGTTGTACAGCTCTTACGGACATTACAGTAGGGTCATTGTCGATATTTATTACGACCATTTTTTAGCAAAAAACTGGAGAGACTATTCATATGTGTCACTTAAGGATTTTGTCGGTGACTTTTATCAATTGGTCAATGCACACTTTAATCTGTTACCTCCCAAATTTAAGAAGCTGACACCTCATATGATCACCGGAAACTGGCTTGAAGGTTATGCACATATAGACGGTATTTCCTCAGTCCTGAGAGGAATGGACCGCAGAACTCAAATGAAGTCTCAAATGTCTGGAGCAGGTAATGAGCTAAAAGAGTTTTATCATGATTTTGAGGGAGATTTTCAAACGATTTTCAACGACCTTACAAGATATTCGAACGAACAACGCTCACAGTTAATCAAACAATTATTATGAAACATATAATCCGTTTTTTAGTGATTTGTCATCTTCTTCTATTCCTGCATTGTGATAATAAAAGTACTCATAAGCTGGGGCTCATAGCAGAAAATGCCATGGTGGTTAGTGCGAGGGAAGAAGCCTCAAAAATTGGGGTCGACATTATGAAAAAGGGAGGTAATGCCTTTGATTCCATGATGGCCACAGAATTTGCCTTGGCAGTTGTGCACCCCTCTGCGGGAAACCTCGGAGGAGGCGGGTTCATGGTCTATCGTTTGGCAAACGGGCAAACGGGAGCAATCGATTACAGGGAAAAAGCACCCCTTGGGGCTACTAAAAACATGTACCTCGATTCTCTTGGCATTGTAGTAAACGAAAAAAGTACCATTGGAGCTATGGCGATCGGAGTTCCTGGGACCGTTGCCGGCGTTTTTAAGGCACACCAAAAATACGGGAAGCTTAGTGTGGAGGAAGTTCTTTCTCCGGTCATCTCATTGGCCCGAAACGGATTCGCGATCACCAAAAAACAACAGGAACGGTTTAGCAGATACGATGGCTTATTTACACGTGTCAATGGCAAACCCCTTAGATACAATTCAAAGACCAGACCGGGTGATACCTTGACAAACCCTGAGATCGCCGAAGCTCTGCAGTTGCTTGTAAATGAAGGTCCGGATGCCTTCTACTCGGGTAAAATTGGAAAGGCAATTTCGGATTGCGTTCAGAAAAAGGGAGGAATCCTAACCTTAGAAGATCTAATGGAGTACGACGCCGTTTGGAGAACACCTATTGAATTTCAATACGATGATCTTCGCATCATTTCAATGTCCCCACCTTCATCGGGAGGAATCTGTCTGGCTCAGATTATGGGAATGATCGAACCTTATGACCTGGATGCTTATGGTCACAACACCCTAAGATCAGTACAGGTAATTACTGAGGCAGAAAAAAGAACTTACGCAGATCGGAGTTACTTTCTGGGAGATCCGGATTTTATAGACATTCCCACAAACAAACTAATGAGCGATGCATACTTAACACAAAGAATGAGCAACTTTTCATTTGATTCGGCAACACCAATAGATGAGATCTCTCATGGCGCAATTATGGGTTACGAAAGTGAAGAAACCACCCACTACTCCATCGTCGATCCCTTTGGTAACGCTATAGCCGTGACCACTACTCTTAATGGTAGTTTTGGTTCCAAGCTTTACGTTGAGGAATATGGATTTTTTCTCAATAACGAAATGGACGACTTTAGCAGTAAACCAGGTACCCCTAATCTGTACGGTTTAATTGGGGCGGAAGCCAATAGCATTGAACCCGAAAAGCGAATGTTGTCCTCGATGACTCCGACCATCATAGAAAAGAATGGAGATTTCTGGATGAGCGTTGGCACTCCCGGAGGTTCAACTATTATCACTTCAGTATTGCAAGCCATTCTCAATGTGCATGAGTATGGTATGAGCATGCAGGAAGCGGTTGAAGCGCCCAGATTTCACAACCAATGGCTTCCCGATGAAATAAGAATTGAAAAAAAGAGCTTTAGTCCTGAATTGATCGATAGTTTAAGAGATAAAGGCTATCACATAGATCTCAAGCGTATAAGAGATCTGGGGCGGGTTGACGGCATTCTAAAATTAACCGATGGCGGATACGAAGCAGGGGCCGATCCAAGAGGAGACGATACCGCCGCCGGCTACTAAGATATTTGTATATTTAAGGTTCAGATATTAACATCCCTAACACCCTCATTTTTTATGAAATATTCATTTGCTCTCTGTGTCCTCTGGATAAGTATGTTATCATTCGCTCAAGGGACTCAACTGCTCAGACAGCCCACTTTGTTTGGTGACGAAGTAGTTTTTGTCTATGCTAACGACCTTTGGAAAACCACAGTAACCGGTGGCACGGCTATAAGACTAACCAGTGATGAAGGTTATGAATCTGCACCTCATTTTTCAAATGATGGTTCGATGATTGCTTTTACCGCCCAGTACGATGGTAATATTGATGTTTATGTGATCCCCTCAGAAGGAGGCGAACCTAAACGACTAACTTTTCACCCAGGTGCTGATGTGGTCCAGGGTTGGACGCCTGACAATGAGGTGCTTTTCAGATCAGGAAGAGAAGGAAGACCCACTCAAACAAATAAATTTTATTCGGTTTCTACTGAAGGTGGTCTACCAGTGGCTCTCGAAGTACCAAGAGCCGCCTACGGCGAACTGTCACCAGATGGTGACTATCTTGCTTATACTCCAATAACCGGATGGGATGAAGAATGGCGCAATTACAGAGGGGGTCAGGCGATGCCTATCTGGATTGTTGATATGAAAACCAAAGAACTGACCAGAACCAATCAGGCTAATGGCGAACGACATATGGATCCGGTTTGGTTAAACAACAAAGTCTATTATCTATCAGAGCGGGACTTCGCCATGAACGTCTGGTCATTTGACCCAAAAACCGGAATCGAAGAACAGATTACTTTTCACAAAAAATTCGATGTAAAAAGTCTGGATGCCAGTGCGGACAGAATAATTTATGAACAAGGCGGTTACCTTCACCTCTATGAACCGGCGACTAACAGCTCCTCTCAAATGGAAGTTACCGTAAAAGGAGACCTGAATTTTTACCGAAACCGATGGGAAGATGTGTCTGCCGGGCAACTCAGTAATCCAAATGTTTCTCCTAATGGTAAGCGCGCCATTTTTGAGCACCGAGGTGAAATCTTTACCATCCCAAAGGAAAACGGTACATGGATGAATCTAACGAACTCTCCCGGTACGGCAGAAAGAAGTCCTATCTGGTCGCCTAAAGGTGATAAGGTAGCTTGGTTTTCAGATAAGAGCGGTGAGTATGAGTTGGTTATTGCGAATCAGGATGGAAGCGAGGCGCAGGAAATAAGCCTTCCAAACCCAAGTTTTTATTTTCAGCCAGACTGGTCACCCGATGGTCAGCACCTTGCCTTCACGGATACTCATTACAACATTTGGGTTGTAAATATCGATTCAAAAAAAGCGAAGATCATTGCTACAGACAGATATGCACACCCTAATCGTTCTATGAATCCGGTTTGGTCCCCAGACAGCAAATGGATTGCCTTTGCCAAACAACAGGAAAGCCATTTCAAATCCATTTATGCCTATAACATCGACAGTGGTAAGACCATTCAAATAACAGACCCTATTGCAGATGCCATTACACCGGTATGGGATGAAGCTGGAAAATACCTCTATACGCTTGCAAGCACCAATTATGGATTACAAACGGGCTGGCTGGACATGAGCTCTTACGATCCGCAGGTAACAAGAAGTTTATATGCAGTGGTTTTAAGCGCCGAGGATCAGGCACCTAACCTGCCAAAGAATGATATGGAAGAAGTCTCTGAAGATAAGACTGTTAAAAATGAAAAGGATGCTGAAAAAGCTACGGACGTCGTTGTTTCAATTGAGGAAGATGGAATTTTTAACAGGGCTGTTGCCTTGGACCTGCCAGATAGGAACTATATTGGATTATTAAAAGGACCTAAGCACAAAGTATTTGTCGCAGAAGCCATACCCAATGAAAGTGGATTAAAACTCCATTTGTACGACGTTGAAGAAGAAAAAGCCACCGATTTTGCTGATGGTGTATCTCAAATGGTTGCTTCAAACGACCGTAAAACCATTTTGATTCGTCAGGGAGGAAAATGGATTATGACCGAAACCAAATCTGCACCAAAACCCGGTAAGGACGTACTTAAGGCAACTGTAAAGATCAAACTTGACCAAAAAGCTGAGGCTCACCAGATCTTTAGAGAAGGTTGGCGCTTCATGCGTGATTTTCTTTATGTTGATAATGTACACGGAGCTCCCTGGGACGACGTTTATTCATGGTACGCCCCCTGGATAGACCATGTAAGACACAGAACCGACCTCAATTACGTGGTAGATATCATGAGCGGTGAGGTGGCAGTTGGTCATTCCTACGTGTCCGGAGGAGACCTCCCTGATGTAGAAAATGTACCGGTGGGACTACTGGGAGCTGACCTCGAAGTCTCAAAGGGGTATTATAAAATTACTAAAATATATTCCGGAGAACGCTGGAACCCAAATATTGAAGCCCCACTTTGCAAACCAGGCATAGATGTAAATGAAGGGGATTTTTTAGTTGCTATTAATGGTGTGGCCCTCACAGAAAAAATAAATCCTTATCAATTACTTGAGCAAACTGCTGGAAGAGAAATCAACATTAGCGTTAATTCCAAACCATCCATGTCTGGTGCACGTACAGTGCTTATTAAACCTGTAAGGAGTGAGCGGCAATTGCGCAATATCGATTGGGTTGAAAATAACCGTCGAAAAGTTGATGAGCTCTCAAACGGAAAATTGGCCTACGTGTACATTCCCAATACTGGCGGTGGTGGCTTTACTTCTTTTAACAGATACTATTTTTCTCAACAGGATAAAAAGGGAGTGATTCTGGATGAACGAAACAATGGTGGTGGATCGGCGGCAGACTACATGATAGACATCATGTCGCGTGAACTTTTTGGATATTTTAATTCAAGGGCAAATGACAACCGGCCATGGACCACACCTATGGCAGGAATTTGGGGGCCTAAGGTCATGATCATTAACGAGCGCGCTGGTTCTGGAGGTGATCTCCTGCCCTATATGTTTAAAATGAAAGGTATTGGACCATTGGTGGGCACTAGAACCTGGGGTGGCCTTGTAGGTACCTGGGACACACCCAGATTTATTGATGGCGGACGAATGGTAGCACCCCGAGGAGGCTTCTATGATGTAGATGGTAATTGGGCCGTTGAAGGTGAAGGGGTCGCACCAAATATTGAAGTTATCCAGGAACCTAAACTCGTCATACAAGGTAAAGATCCTCAGCTTGAAAGAGCCGTTGAAGAGGCCTTGAGAATGCTAAATGGAAAAGAATTTCAGCCCAAAGAAGAACCCGCACCACCAATTCGATGGAAAAGGCCTTCAGGCTATAAAAATGATTAAACACAGAGCCCTGAAACCAATCAGGGTTTTTTTTGAAATTGCGCGTGTCATAAATTTTTGAAAACAAAGAACTAAATCCAAATAGCCGCAAAGAAGCCAGAAGAAGACTTCCATGGACTACGACATCATTATACTGACAGATCAGCGCTATTTAAAAGACCACAAAGACCTATACAGGCATAACGTCTTTTATGAGGACGATCTTGTTTTACAAGCCATTAGATCACGGGGATTGAAAGTGATCCGTAAGGCCTGGGACGACCCCCAGGTGGATTGGTCACAAACAAAAGCTGTTTTATTTCGCAGTACCTGGGACTACTTTGACCGCTTTCAAGAATTTCTAAACTGGCTAAAGCTCATCAGCAGTAAAACAGAACTGATCAATTCTCATGCCTTGATTAGCTGGAATTTGGATAAGCGCTATTTGTTGGAATTAAATAAGAAAGGAGTGCGATTCCCTCCAACAGAATTCATTGAAAAAGGAAGTACTGCACCCCTTACCGACATTCTAGAGCTATTCCATTCCTCAGTATTAGTCTTAAAGCCCTGTGTATCCGGAGCAGGCAGACACACCTATCTGCTCGATAGGTCAGGTGTTGAAAACTATAAAATGTTATTCCAGGACCTGGTTGCAAAAGAACCTATGATGGTACAAGAATTCCAAAACAACATTGTCTCGAGAGGTGAGATCTCTTTAATGGTTATAAATGGTGTTTTTACACATGCCGTTTTAAAGAAAGCCAAAAGTGGTGATTTCCGTGTTCAGGATGATTTTGGAGGAACTGTGCATGATTATGAACCAACTGAAGAAGAAATCCAATTTGCACTTAAAGCGGTGTTGGCATGCCCGGAAATTCCAGTCTATGCGCGAGTTGACATATTTTATGGCAACGACAATTGTCTTTCTCTCGGTGAATTGGAATTAATTGAACCAGAATTATGGTTTAGAAAACAACCCGCCGCTGCCGATGTCCTTGCAAAGGCCATTGAACAAAAACTTACCAGAGATTATGAAAATTAAACGCATCATTAAGGTCATTTTCGGGCTTTTTATTTTTTTCACTCTTCCTTCCCTCCTTTTCTTTGGATTTATCTATCTGAAATACAACCAGGAGCTGTCTCTTATACACATCTG
>CAWZYX010000054.1:0-19291 GCA_963966315.1 uncultured Winogradskyella sp.
GTGGTTTTAATCGTAATTTTATGGGAAGAAACCCCGTCATCCTTGAGGTGGAGAACAAACCGATCAGACTTATAAAAACATTTATTAACGCTTAAATTTTTAATTATGGAATTACATTTTGAAGAATTATTAGGAAAGATTACAGAATTTATGAAAACTGAAGCCAATTCTGAAACCGTCATTGGAAAGGAATTTCAACTTGGGGAATTTAAATGCGTTCCTGTGATAAAAGTTGGGATGGGCTTTGGCTCAGGTGGAGGCGAAGGCCGCGAATCTAAAGGAGGAAAAGGAGAAGGATTAGGTGCTGGGGCAGGCATGGGTATAGAACCCATAGGATTCCTGGTAACACGAGGAGAGAATATTTCTTTTATTGAGGCTGGAAAAGCTCACGGTCTTACAGCAGCCTTCGAAAAAATGCCAGACCTGATTGAAAAGTTTGTTGAGAAAAAAGAAGTGGTCACTAATTAGATCCATGCGCTTTTAACAACCCTGAAAACAGAGGTATTGACCCACCTATGTTTTTGGGGTTTTTTTCAGAAAAAGCCAAGCTCTCAAGTTAGTTTCCTTTAAGCCATTACCCATCAAGGATTTCAACTAAAGAGTATCAATGAGATGAACTGATTTCATTTTGCAAAGGATGCCCAGATTGCCAGGAATCGAGGTTGTTTATAGTGGTTTCAGCAATATTGGAAAGGGCTTCCTTAGTGAGAAAGGCCTGGTGACCTGTAATCAGGACATTTGGTAAGCTGTTCAATACCGTTAATAAGGGATCCTCAGGAACATCCTGCGAACGATCTTTAAAAAAAATACCGCTTTCGTTTTCATATACATCCAATCCAAGGGCGCCGATTCTTCCACCTTGGAGCCCGTCTAAAACGGCCCTGGTGTCTATCACTCTTCCTCTAGCAGTATTGATGAGTATTACCCCTTTCTTCATTTGTTGAATCAGTTCCTTATCAATTATACCTTTAGTTTTATAATTCAGAGGCACATGCAAACTGATGATGTCTGATTGCCGACAAAGTTCTTTGAGACCAGTATAGGTCATATTAAAATCGTTTTCGAGTCTGGTCGTTTTCTTTAGATCATAGCCAAGCAGGGTACATTCAAAGCCATGCATGATTTTTGCCACTACCGAGCCAATTTTTCCGGTTCCCACAATCCCTATAGTTTTCTGATACAGATCAAAGCCTTCTAAGCCATCCAGTTTGAAATTGTACTTGCGTACGCGCTTATGAGCCTCGATTAGATGTCTGTTAAGAGCCAGCATAAGGCTTACGGCATGTTCTGCTATGGCGTAAGGAGAATAGGCCGGTACGTTGGCCACTCTAATATTTAGTTGTTCTGAAGCTGGGAGGTCTACATTGTCGTAACCAACAGATCGCAGCGAGATGTATTTTACCCCATGATCGTTTAAGGCAGAAAGCGAAGTTGAACAAGCGTCATCGGCTGAAAAAATGGAAATAGCATCATAGCCCTTTGCCAGAAAAGCAGTTGAAGGGTCCAGAGCTTCTTCAGTAAAATGTACTGAGTGCTGACCCTGATTGGCTTGTTTCAAATAAGGTATTTCAAAGTCTCGGGCACTGTATACAAGGAGTTTCACAAACACTCATTTTTCTAGACCTTTAAATCTATTCAACAGAAGTATTGAAACAAATGACGACGGTCAGTAACTACCAGATACCATTCACCTTCATTCAAAATGTGTCCATTGTTCAAAAGCCAAGGAAAAGATGTTGTTTAAAAGATCATTTTTAATTGAAGAACACCAGGTTGATGCAAGTGAAGTACGGATGGACTCTATAACAATGCATCATTAGGGTTAAGACCGGTACATGTGCTCATAAAGGTCGTTGTATTTTTCCCGAATTACAGAACGTTTCATCTTCATAGTGGGGGTAAGGTGCCCGTCATCGATGGTCCAGGCCTCTTTGGTCAATTCAAACTTTTTGATCTGCTCCCACTTACCAAAATTTTTATTGTATTTATCAACCTCTTTCTGGATCCGTGAAATGACAATTTCAGAGCTGGAGATCTCAGATTCAGATTTGCCAATTTCATATTCTTTATGGTCTATCCAGTCCCTGATGAATTCAAAATTGGGTTGAATGATGGCACAGGGCATTTTCTCCCCTTCTCCTACAACCATTACCTGTTCGATGAACAGAGATTGTTTCAGGTCGTTCTCCAATAAAGTGGGTATAATGTATTTGCCTCCTGAGGTCTTGAACATTTCTTTTTTTCGTCCGGTGATTTTTAAAAAGCCATCCTTATCTAATTCGCCTTTGTCACCTGTGTGAAAATAATCTCCAGTCATGACCGACGCAGTTCTTTCCGGATCTTTGTAATAGCCCAGCATAACGTTTGGGCCCTTGATCAGGATCTCTCCATCTTCGGCGATCTTCACTTCTACATTTCTAATCGGCTTTCCAACTGTTCCTACCTTGTAGTGTTCATCTCTGTACATGCCCACAGATACTACCGGTGACGTTTCGGTTAAACCATAACCCTCCATTACCTGCATTCCTCCGGCCCCGAAAATCCTGGCTAAACGGGGTTGTAGGGCAGCACTTCCCGAAACCATGGTACTAAGCTCTCCTCCCAGAGCAGCTCGCCATTTACTAAAGATCAGTTTATTGGCAATTTTCAGTTTAAATTCATACCAGCTGCCATTTGCACCATAAGGCTCCCATTGCTCACCAAGTTCAACGGCCCAGTAAAACAAACGGTGTTTCAGTCCGGAAAGTTCCTCGGCCTTCAGCATGATCTTGTCAAATACCTTTTCCAAAAGTCTCGGAACAACGCTCATCAGATGAGGTTTGATCTCTTTGGCATTGTCGCCAATTTTATCTAATCCCTCAGCAAAATAGATACTGGTTCCAGCGTACTGGTAGATGTAGATAAGTACACGTTCAAAGATGTGACAAATAGGCAAAAAACTCAAAATACGAGTGTCGCCATCAATTTTTGGTAGTCGCTCAGAACTGTCCAGGGCATTACTGGTGATATTCCAGTGGGACAACATGACCCCCTTGGGTCGTCCGGTGGTACCAGATGTGTAAATGATAGTAGCTAAATCGTCTGGTTTTACTGCATCCATTCTAGCCTGTACCTCAGACTGATTGGCTTCATCTTTCCCAAGTTCAAACAATTCTGAGTAGTGCTTGCATCCCTCAATGCGATCAAATGAATAAACTTCTTTGACCTTAGTTTGAGACTGGATTGCCTTTACCTTTTCCAAAACCTCTTCGTCAGAAACAAAGCAGTAAATGGATTCGCTGTGGTTGAGAATATACTTGTAATCTTCGGATGAAATGGTGGGATAAATAGGAATATTTTGTGCACCCACCTGAAGCACACCAATATCCATAATATTCCACTCAGTTCTGTTGGTTGTTGAGATGACCGCAATTTTATCATCTTTTTGAACCCCTAACTTCAGTAGTGCTCGGCTGACCGCATTTGCTTTGTCTAAATATTCTTTGGTTGACATGGGTACCCATTCACCATCGTACTTGGTGACAAGAGCTGCTTTATTTGGTTTGTTTTCAAGTTGAAAATATGGAAAATCAAAGAGTCTGGAAACTTCGGTCATAACGATTAATGCAATATTTCAGTTGGAATTTTACGAAAATAGAAAAATAAACCCTTCTATTTAGAGCAGATAAAAATAAGACCGATCTTTTTAACAAAAATTTAAATTTTCAATGGACTAAATAGTATTTTGAAAATAGTTTAAAAATAATTTGAAACGACAATCCTTCCAACCTCCTTTTTTCAAACGTTTTCGCTGGGAATAGTTGTTTTTACTAACACTTCAAGGCTTTCAAACATGATATATGTCATCAAATAGAAAGGCTTTGGATCATAAGTTTGCATTAGATTAAAGAAGATTAGAAACCTTTTCTAAATACACAAAACATGGAAGTAAAAGAATTTATAGACGGTCCCTGGACACAATCTGTTAATGTAAGAGATTTTGTTCAAAGAAACATTAGTCCATATGATGGCACGGCTGATTTCCTTGAAGGACCTACAGATCGCACCAGCAGGCTATGGAGCATCTGTAAAGAGGCAATGTTGGAAGAGCGTGCTCACGATGGCGTAAGAAGCATTGATACAGATACTATTTCAAGCATTGATGCTTTTGGACCCGGATATATCGATAAGGATCATGAAATTATTGTCGGGCTTCAGACAGATGAATTATTAAAAAGAGCCATGAAGCCTTTTGGCGGTTTTAAGGTAGTTCAAAAAGCGTTGTCTGAGCGCGGTTTGGAACCCAATCCAAAACTAGTTGAACTGTTTTCAAAGTATGTAAAAACCCATAACGATGGTGTTTTTGATGCTTACACAGATGAGATCAAAAAATACCGATCTCTCGGTATCCTAACAGGCTTACCCGATAACTATGCCAGAGGTCGAATAATAGGCGATTACCGTCGTGTAGCTCTGTATGGTCTTGATTTTTTAACTGAGCAGAAACAAAAGGATCTGAACACCATACAAGGTCCCATGCGAGATGAGGTCATTCGTTTGCGCGAAGAAGTATCTGAACAGATCAAAGCTTTAAAGGCAATCAAGGTACTCGGAGATAAATATGGTCTGGGACCTGTCACGCCCTGCGGAAAACGCAAGAGAAGCAGTTCAGTGGACCTATATGGCCTATCTGGCTGCCGTTAAAGAGCAGGATGGTGCAGCCATGTCCCTGGGCAGTGTATCCACCTTTCTGGATATTTATATTGAGAATGATATAAGAGAAGGACTCATCACGGAGTCCCAGGCTCAGGAATACATCGATCAGTTTGTTATGAAGCTCAGAATGGTGCGTCATTTAAGGATGAAGGCTTATGATGAGATCTTTGCAGGCGATCCTACCTGGGTGACCGAGGCTATAGGAGGGATGTTTAGTGACGGTCGTTCAAAAGTTACCAAAACGTCGTTTCGTTTCTTGAACACGCTTTACAACCTGGGTGCTTCACCGGAGCCTAACATGACTGTTCTCTGGTCTGAGAACCTTCCTGAGAATTTTAAACGCTTTTGCTCAAAAGTGGCAATTGAAACGTCTTCACTTCAATTTGAAAACGACACCTTGATGAGGGAGGGAAGAGGTTCAGATGATTACGGTATTGCCTGTTGTGTATCACATCAGGATCTGGGAAAATCAATCCAGTTCTTTGGAGCAAGAACGAATTTGGCAAAAACACTTTTACTGGCTATCAATGGAGGACGTTGTGAATTGACCGGGACCCAAATTTTTGAGGGGGTGCCAGAGTACAAGGATGAGTATCTCGATTTTGAAACAGTGATGACCAATTTTAAAATTGCCATGCAGGAGATTGCTCGTGTGTACAGTGATACGATGAACATCATTCACTACATGCACGATAAATACTATTATGAAAAGGCTCAGATGGCACTGATTGATACCAATCCACACATTAATATTGCCTATGGCATTGCAGGGCTGTCCATTGTGGCCGATTCTCTGTCAGCCATTAAATAC
This sequence comes from uncultured Winogradskyella sp., assembly GCA_963966315.1. GTDB lineage: Bacteria > Bacteroidota > Bacteroidia > Flavobacteriales > Flavobacteriaceae > Winogradskyella_A. The sequence goes on from CAWZYX010000054.1 coordinate 5,507, forward strand.
GCTAAGGTAAAGCCCATTAGAAACGAAGATGGCCTTACCGTTGACTTTGAGATAGAGGGCAATTTCCCGAAATATGGTAATGACGATGATCGTGTAGACATTCTGGCTGCTCAGGCAGTTGCTGATTTTAATCAAGAGCTCAAACAGTTTCCGGTATATAAGAACGCAGAGCCCAGTCTATCGGTGCTTACCATTACATCCAATGTGGTTTATGGAAAGAAAACGGGAGCAACCCCGGATGGGAGACCTCAGGGTATTCCCTTTGCGCCGGGTGCTAATCCAATGCACGGCCGAGATGAAAATGGAGCCATTGCCTCATTGAATTCAGTGGCTAAGATCAAGTATGAAGATGCGCAGGATGGAATCTCGAACACGTTTTCCATTGTACCTAAATCGTTGGGTGCTGATGCTGAGTCGCGTGTAGATAATCTGGTGTCCATCTTGGATGGGTACTTTTCAAACAAGGCACAGCACGTTAACATTAATGTTTTTGATAAGGAAACGCTTCTGGATGCCATGGCGCATCCGGAGAACTATCCGCAACTGACCATTAGGGTTTCAGGTTATGCTGTAAACTTTGTGAGATTGACGAGAGAACAACAGTTGGAAGTGATCTCCAGGTCCTTCCACGATTCCATGTAATTAGTTTATAAAAGCACCTTAGATATTTTAGATGTCTGGGGTGCTTTAAAATAGTTTACCATTAGAACCTCAGAAAACATAATAAATGTACACTCCATTGAAACCTTCGGGACGCATGATGGGCCCGGCGTGCGATGTGTGATCTTCTTACAGGGATGTAAGCTCAAGTGCTTGTACTGTCATAACCCAGATACCATTACTATGGATGGAGGACAAGCCTATACTGTTGATCAACTGTTTGAGATCGTTCTTAAATCTAAACCCTATTTTGGGAAGAGGGGTGGAGTAACTGTTTCTGGTGGGGAACCACTTTTACAGGCTAAAGCACTTATCCCTTTATTTAAACGACTCAAGGAAGCAGGGATCCATACGACCCTGGACACCAATGGTCGTATCCTCAATCATTTTGCGATGGAACTTCTCGATGAGCATACAGATCTTGTGATGCTGGATATCAAACATATGACAGAAGCAGGATATGAGTACATCACCGGTCAAAAGAACAAGGAAACCACATTTAATTTCGCAAAATACAGAGAGGGATCCGGTAAGCCAATGTGGTTGCGTTATGTTCTAATTCCTCATGTTACCAGCGACCCTGAATTGCTTGTGGCAATGGGAGAATATTTTAAGGGGTATAGCACGATTGAAAAACTGGAAATCCAACCCTACCACAAACTTGGAGTGCATAAATGGAAAGAGCTTGGTTGGGATTACCAGTTAAAAGAGGCAAGGGAAAACACAAAAGAAGAGCTCAACCGGGCAGCTGAACTATTGAAGCCCTATTTTAAAGAGGTGGCCATTAACTAGTCAAACTTATCAGTAAGATCATGAAAACTCAAAAATTAAAGAACCGTTGGCTAATTGCCTTATCTGCAATAGGAATTCATATTTCAATAGGTTCGGTTTATGCATACTCGGTCATAACTAATCCTGTTAAGGATATTTTTGACGTGGAAGGAAGTACCATCAAATGGGCCTTTAAACTGGCTATTTTATTTTTGGGGATCTCCGCTGCTTTTTTGGGACCATGGGTTGAAAAGGTAGGACCGCGAATCAGTGGTACAACGGCAGCATTCTTTTATGGTTTTGGTATTATCGGTTCCGGCCTTGCTGTATATTGGGAGTCCTTGGTGATGTTTTACCTTTTCTACGGCGTTATAGGAGGAATTGGTCTGGGCCTGGGATACATTACGCCAGTCAGTACTTTGGTAAAGTGGTTTCCAGACAAGCGCGGCTTAGCAACCGGTATGGCCATTATGGGTTTTGGTTTTTCGGCGCTTGTTTTTGGTCCGGTCATGCAATGGCTGTTTGATTCAGTTGGGATTGTGAATGCATTTTATATTCTTGGTAGTATTTACATGATCCTGATCTTATCCTCAGCCAGGTATATTCAACGCCCTCCTGAGGGATACAGGCCCGATGGCTTTAATCCTGATGAGTCAACAACCATTAAAGCAGACCTATCTAACCTGACTGCTAAAGAAGCACTGAGCAATAGACGTTTTTACTATATCTGGATCATGATGTTCATTAACATTACCTGTGGTATTGCTATAATTGCGGCCGCCAGCCCCATGATGCAGGAAAAATTAGATTACACGCCTATGCAGGCGGCTGCTGTGGTGGGACTTATTGGTGTTTTTAATGGTTTTGGCCGTATTCTCTGGTCCGGCCTATCCGACTACCTGGGAAGACCAAATACCTATGTAATTTTTTTCGCATTTCAGATACTGGCCTTTTACTTTCTTCCACAAATAAGATCGGAGGTGACCTTCTTGATCGTTTTGTTCACTGTTATCACCATGTACGGTGGTGGCTTTGCAACACTTCCTGCCTTCTTAGGAGACCTTTTTGGCACCAAACAGCTAGGAGCCATCCACGGTATGGTACTGGCGGGATGGGCGCTGGCAGGGGTAGTTGGCCCTACCATTTACGATGTGGTCAAAAACGCAACAGGGTCTTTGGATATAACGCTTAAAGTATTCTCAGGTCTGTTTTCCATTGCTCTGATTGTATCACTACTTATGAAACGGTCGGTCAATCTAGCATACAAATCGTCGGAGCAGAGCCTTGCAAAAGCTTAAATAGTTATAGTAAAAGAAATAGGAAGGTACAAAAACGTAAATCTGTTTTATTCGGTTTTAATAGATCTTTAAGCAAGAAATTGTAAGAAGCATACGCAAGAGAAATGAATTGGCTTCAGATGCTTTCTATGCAGTAAAAGGATGTTCTGACCCGTATCTCCCCCCTAAATTTAAAGTCAATCTACCTATTCTGTGAACTCAAAGCAGTTGTGCAAGGATGAGCTCTGAATAGAAGTAAAAAGCTCAGTTTTACTGATAATTGTCAGCGTTTTCATTGGCGTAGACTATTACCTTTATATCATGTTTTTTACAAATACCTTGAATTGAATAAGAATCACAAAATAATATAAAAATGGAAGTATTAGATGGGTTGAAGACCCGGGTCTACAGATTTGGGAATAAAACTGCAGACGGTAACAGCAAGATGAAGAACCTATTGGGTGGTAAAGGGGCCAACCTGGCAGAAATGAGTGCCCTTGGCATTCCTGTCCCACCGGGATTTACAATTACCACGGAAGTCTGTACTGAGTACAATCAGCTAGGAGAAGAGGCAGTCCTTAAACTTATTAAAGAGGAGGTGGAACAATCCATAGCCAGTATTGAAGAATCAATGGGAGCTGTTTTTGGAGATAAAGACAACCCTCTGTTGATCTCCGTACGCTCTGGAGCGCGCGTTTCGATGCCCGGCATGATGGACACCGTACTAAACCTGGGACTCAATGATGAGGTCGTGTTAGGCTTGGCCAAACGGACCAATAATGAACAATTTGCCTGGGATTCCTATCGCCGCTTTATTCAGATGTATGGTGGGGTTGTACTTGGTATGAAACCCGAATCAAAAGACGATATTGATCCTTTTGAAGAAATTATGGAGCACCTCAAACATAAACGAGGGATCGAGTTAGATACAGAATTCACTGTGCAAGACCTCCGGGATCTGGTCTATGATTTTAAGGATGCCGTAAAAAAACGAACAGGGCACGAGTTTCCAACCGACCCCTGGGACCAGTTATGGGGTGCTATTATTGCCGTATTCAACAGTTGGAATGGCGATAGAGCCGTTTATTACCGTAATATGCATGGATATCCTGCTGACTGGGGTACTGCAGTGAACGTTCAGGCCATGGTCTACGGGAACATGGGAACTAATTCCGGTACAGGGGTTTGCTTTACCCGCGACGCTGGAACAGGAGAGAATGTCTTTAACGGTGAATACCTGATCAATGCTCAGGGTGAAGATGTGGTGGCCGGTGTTAGAACGCCTCAACAAATTACAAAGCTTGGCTCACAAAGATGGGCAGAGCTAGCGACTATTGAGGAAGCCGAGCGTCGTGAAAGCTATCCTTCGTTGGAGGAGCTGATGCCTGAGATTTTTCAGGAGTTGAACCAGTATCAGGAACGCCTTGAGAAGCATTACCGCGATATGCAGGATATGGAATTTACCATACAGGATGGAAAGCTCTGGATCCTTCAGACCAGGAATGGAAAACGTACAGGAGCGGCCATGGTAAAAATAGCTATGGATTTACTTAAGGAAGGGATGATTGACGAGAAAGAAGCTCTCCTTATGATCGAACCCGGTAAGGTGGAAGAACTACTACACCCGGTTTTTGAGCCAAAAGCGCTTAAAAGAGCCAAGGTTATTGCTCAGGGCTTACCTGCTTCTCCCGGTGCTGCAACAGGTAAAATTGTGTTCTTTGCAGACGAGGCCAGCAAGTACAAAAAAAGTATTCTGGTAAGGATGGAAACTTCTCCTGAGGATCTGGAGGGTATGAACATTGCCCAAGGTATCTTAACAGCCAGAGGAGGCATGACCTCTCATGCAGCGGTTGTGGCCAGAGGTATGGGTAAATGCTGTATATCAGGTGCCGGTGCTTTAAAAATCAACTACAAAACAAGAACCTTAACGGTCGATGGGCATGAATACCACGAGGGTGACTGGATCTCTTTAAACGGAACTACAGGAAATATCCTTGAAGGAAAAGTGGCAACCATGGAGCCCGAATTAAGTGGAGAGTTTGCTGAATTAATGGAGCTTACCAATAAGTATGCAGAGATCGGAGTGAGAGCAAATGCTGATACACCAAATGATGCGCGAATCGCCCGGAATTTTGGTGCAGGTGGAATTGGTTTGGCCAGAACAGAGCATATGTTTTTTGAACTGGACCGTATAAAAGTCATGCGCGAAATGATCTTGGCAGACACCATTAAGGGGAGAAAACAAGCCCTTGCAGAATTGTTACCAATGCAACGCTCAGACTTTGAAGGTTTATTTGAGGCAATGGATGGTAATTCTGTGACCATCAGGTTACTGGATCCACCACTTCATGAATTTGTACCTCATCAACTGGCTACTCAAAAAGAGCTGGCAGAAGAGATGCATATTACCTTGATGGCTGTTAAAAATAAAGTGGCGGAATTGGAAGAATTTAACCCGATGCTTGGTCACCGTGGTTGCCGTCTGGGGAATACCTATCCGGAGATCACCGAAATGCAAACACGAGCCATTATTGAGGCAGCGCTTAATTTGAAAGAACTTGGCATTATTGTTAAGCCAGAAATTATGGTGCCTCTTGTGGGAACGGTTAAGGAGTTTGAAATGCAGAATGAGATTATTAGAACCACGGCCAATACCATTTTTGAAGAGCGAAATGATCAGATAGATTATCTTGTTGGCACCATGATCGAAGTACCTAGAGCTGCACTCATGGCAGATCTTATCGCGGAAAAAGCAGACTTCTTCTCATTTGGAACAAATGATCTCACTCAGATGACATTTGGTTATTCCAGAGATGACTCTGGTAAATTTTTACCACTTTACATTGAGAAGGGTATCCTTAAGGACGATCCATTTGAAGTGATTGATCAGGAAGGGGTAGGACAATTAGTGAAGATAGGAACAGAAAGAGGTCGCAGTAGCAAACCAAATTTAAAGGTTGGTATTTGTGGAGAGCACGGCGGTGAACCAAGTTCCATTGAATTCTGTTACAATACTGGAATTGATTATGTGAGTTGTTCGCCTTACCGCGTACCGATAGCTAGATTAGTCTCTGCGCAGGCAGCGATTAAAGCAACCCTTTAGGTGATTCTAAAACTAAAAGCCTGAAGTTTTTACTTCAGGCTTTTTTTTAATGTTGTTCTACCCATTTACGGGCATTGACAAAGGCCTCAAGCCATGGAGACACTTCATCTTTTCTGTCATTGGGATAGTGTGCCCAATTCCATTGAAAAGTGGATCGTTCGATATGAGGCATCGTCACCAGGTGGCGCCCTGTTGCATCACACATCATTGCGGTATTAAAGTCAGACCCGTTCGGATTGGCCGGATACGCCTCGTAACCATATTTGGCCACTATATGATATCTGCTTTCGTCATAAGGTAGACTAAACTTGCCTTCGCCATGTGAGATCCAGACCCCGAGCCTGGCTCCAACTAAAGAGGATAACATAACCGAGTTGTTTTCTTGGATGACAACTGAAGTAAAACTGCTTTCGTGCTTGTGAGAATCATTGTGCACCATACGGCCGTGCTGTTCATGGTCAGGGTTGATAAGATCCAGTTCCATCCACAATTGGCAGCCATTACATATTCCAACAGAAAGAGTGTCTTTTCGATCAAAAAAGTCTCTGATGGCCTTCCTTGCCCGCTCATTGTACTTGATTGCTCCCGCCCAACCTTTGGCGGAGCCAAGTACATCCGAATTGCTAAAGCCACCAACAGCACCTAGAAACTTGATATCTTCAAGTGTTTCTCTTCCAGACATAAGATCGGTCATATGAACGTCTTTTACATCGAAACCGGCAAGGTACATGGCATTGGCCATTTCGCGCTCAGAATTACTTCCCTTTTCTCGCAAAATAGCCGCTTTGGGTCTTGGCTTACCAGACTCTACAACAGGCAATTTTCCTGTGAAGTGATTTGGAAACTGAAAGGTCAGCGGTTGCTTTTTGTAGTTACTGTATCGATCCTCGGCAAGATTATTTGCCGTTTGTTGCTGGTCTAAGAGGAAGGAGGTTTTATACCAAACATCTCTTAGTCTGGAAACAGTGAGTGTAAATACTTGTGTATGGTTGATAATACTCAATACGTCGGAAGACGTGACCTTACCTATTTTGTTAAAAGAAACTCCAGCTTCAGTTAGTTTGTGCTCAATACTGCTGTCTGCAGACTGGATCACTATGCCGGCATTCTCTGAAAAAAGCAGCTTCGTACTGTCTTGTTCACCAAGACCGGAAAGGTCCAATTCAGCACCCAGATCATTTTCAGAAAAGCACAGCTCCAGAAGAGTGGTAATAAGCCCTCCAGAGGCTACATCATGCCCTGCGACGATCATCTTACTCTTTATCAGTTCCTGAACAGTGTTAAAAACGGTCTTTACATACGAGGCGTTCTTAACTGTTGGTGCCTCGGTTCCAATTTTACTTCTTATTTGGGCAAATGAGCTCCCCCCAAGCTTGAACGCATCTTGTGAAATATTGATGTAATAGATCGATCCCTGCCCTTTTTTAAGCACAGGCTCCACAACATTATCGATCTGGTTGCAGTGCGCTGCAGCAGAGATGATTACTGTCCCCGGGGCAATCACTTCTCCTTCAGGGTATTTTTGTTTCATAGATAAGGAATCCTTTCCGGTAGGGACATTGATTCCAAGGGCTATACTAAATTCTGAAACAGCTTTAACAGCATCATAGAGCCTGGCATCTTCGCCTGGGTTTTTACAGGGCCACATCCAGTTGGCCGACAAGGAAACGCTCTGCAATCCATTCTTTAGCGGTGCCCAGATCATATTGGTAAGGGCTTCGGTTATGGAATTTCGACTTCCGGCAACCGGATCAATGAGTCCGGATATTGGTGAATGACCAATGGATGTTGTAATACCTTCCTTCCCCTTAAAATCAAGCGCCATAACGCCCACATTGTTCAAAGGTAGTTGTAGTGCTCCTGCGCATTGCTGTTTGGCAACTCGCCCACCAACACAACGGTCTACCTTATTGGTTAGCCAATCTTTGCAGGCCACTGCTTCCAGCTGTAATACCTGATCCAGATAGTTTAGAAAATCATTCGGGTTGTAATCTACACCCTCGTAGATCTTGTTCAATCTGGTATCAGCCATAATGGTTTTAGGAGAGCTTCCAAACATATCAGATAATTGGAAATCCATTGGCTTCTGACCTGTAGAACCAGACTCAAAAGTAAACCTATGTGTACCCGTCACAAGTCCTACATCGTATATGGGTGAACGCTCACGATCGGCTATATCGTGAAGATTCTTAAGATGTTCCTCTGAAATGACCAGTCCCATTCGCTCCTGAGATTCATTCCCAATGATCTCTTTGGCCGAAAGGGTTGGGTCGCCTACGGGTAATCGATCAAGGTCAATATGGCCACCTGTATCTTCTACCAGTTCGGAGAGACAGTTCAGGTGTCCCCCGGCGCCATGGTCATGAATGGAAACAATATGATTGTCTTCACTTTCTACCATGCCCCTTATGGCGTTAGCGGCTCGTTTTTGCATTTCGGGGTTGGAGCGCTGAACCGCATTTAGCTCGATCCCAGTATCAAATTCTCCGGTATCGGCCGAGGAAACGGCCGCACCACCCATTCCAATGCGGTAGTTGTCACCTCCCAGAATAACGATCTTATCTCCTTTTTTTGGAGTACCCTTAATGGCCTGATCCGCTTTTCCATAGCCTATACCGCCCCCCAGCATAATGACTTTATCAAAGCCAAGTTGTTCGGCTTCCTCTTTGTGCTCAAATGTGAGTACCGAACCTGAAATGAGGGGCTGACCAAATTTGTTTCCAAAATCAGAAGCTCCATTACTTGCTTTAATCAGAATGTCCATTGGTGTTTGGTACAACCATTTGCGCTCTTCAAAAGCCTTTTCCCAGGGTCTGGAATCTTCCAGTCTGGAATAAGAAGTCATGTAAACGGCAGTTCCTGCCAGGGGCAATGCACCTTTCCCGCCGGCAAGTCGATCTCTGATCTCCCCGCCAGAACCGGTTGCAGCACCGTTAAAAGGTTCGACAGTCGTTGGGAAATTATGTGTTTCTGCCTTAAGCGAAATAACCGATTCAAAATCTTTGGTGCTATAATAGTCCGGACGGTCTGCTCGTTTTGGAGCAAACTGCTCCACAACAGGTCCTTTGATAAAAGCCACATTGTCTTTATAAGCCGAAACGATATCGTTGGGGTTCTGTTTTGAGGTTTCCTTGATCAGTTTAAAGAGGGAAGAGGGTTGTTCTTCTCCATCGATCACAAAGGTCCCGTTAAAAATCTTATGACGACAGTGTTCTGAGTTTACCTGCGAAAAACCAAAGACTTCAGAATCTGTGAGTGGACGTCCTATGCGATGCGCCACATCATTCAAATAATCAATCTCTTCTTTACTAAGGGCTAAGCCTTCCTGTTCGTTGTAGGCAGCAATATCACTGATGTTTTGTACCGCTTCCGGTTCAATATGGATGGTAAACATCTCCTGATTCAAACTTTTGAATTTTTCGGAGATCATGGGGTCGTATGCAGTAAACCCGGGATCAACTGCCTCAAATTCCTCAATTCTGACAATGCCTTCAATCCCCATGTTTTGGGTGATTTCCACAGCATTTGTACTCCAGGGGGTGATCATTGCTGCACGTGGACCAACAAAAAAAGCATCTATGGATGCTTGTTCGATGAGCGGTTGCTTACCAAACAGCCAGCTTAATTTATCAATACTTTCCTTGTTTAACTCCTGAATGGGCTGCCCCTTTTTATTGGAGCGGGTTTGAACTGCAAAAACCTTCGTGTTTGCGTTGCCAAAAAAATGAATCATTAGTGCTTGACCTTAGTGAGATATTTAAAGCGCAAATTTAAGCTTTTTATCCGATAAATCAGACGCGCTGTGCCTGCTGGATAGCAAGTTATCCACCGACTAATTGACAATTAAAAATAGCGCTTTAAAACCCTCTTTACACTACTGTGGTAAGAGGCACCGAACAGATTGAGGTGAACCAGCAAATAGTACAACTGATACAGGTCAATCCGTTCATCCGGGTTCTCAGTGGCCGGAGCCCAATGGAAATAGCTTTCGTAGAATTCGGGACCAAATCCACCAAAGAGCTTGCTCATGGCAATGTCCACCATCCTGTCGCCAAAATATACTGCAGGGTCTATAAGATAGGGCTTGGCATCAATGCCTATCAGGTAATTACCACCCCAGAGGTCACCATGTAAAAGACTGACCTCATTTACAGGGATCAGGGAATCCAAAACGTTTATGATTTGATGCAATTCCGGAACTTCAGTAGGCTTGAGTAAGTTTTTTCGGATGGCCAGAATGAACTGCTTTTGCAGGCGGTTTTCCGCATAGAATTGAATCCAGTTTTCCGAAGGGGTATTGCACTGGTGAAGGCTGCCAATGTAATTATCTGATTTAAAACCAAATGAGTGCCCTGTATGGTCATGCATAGCAGCAACCTGAACACCCAGTTGTTTAAGATCTTTTGCAGATGCTTGCCTTGGTTTGATGTATTCAAGAACAAGAAATGCACCCTCACCCGTTGAATGCGTGCCAATAACCTCGGGCACTGAAATGGTATGACTGGAGGCAATGGTTTCCAAGCCAAGCTTCTCCTGCCTGAACAGATCGGAAGCAATGTCGCTCCTGTTGTATTTCACAAAATATTGTCTGGAATTGAACAACTCAATGAGGAAGGCCTGAGAGATGTCACCTCCGGAAAGGGAGGACATTCTTTGCACGGGATGATCGAAGAATGATGAAAGCTGTTTATGAATTGAAGAGCTAGTCAATAACTTTTAGAGGAGTTAGGTGCTATTTCGCTCGACTAAGGAGAGCCATATAAAAGCCATCGAAGCCGGATCTATGGGCTAGAATTTCCCGATCTTCTTCAAAAACAAACTTTTTTCCTTGTTCCGACTTTAGGAAGGCGTCAACCTGTTGTTTGTTTTCTGAAGGCAGAATTGAACAGGTCGCATAAACCATTTTGCCACCCGGTTTCACCATTTTCGAGTAATCCATAAGGATCTGTCTCTGGGTCTCTTTAATTGAATCGATAAACTCGGGCTTTAACTTCCATTTAGAATCCGGATTCCGTCTTAAAACGCCCAATCCAGAGCAAGGGGCATCGATTAGGAGCCGGTCTGCTTTCTCATGCAGCTTTTTAATGGGTTTGGTCGAGTCAATGACCTTCATCTCAATATTGTGTACTCCATTTCTCCGTGCTCTTACTTTTAACTTCTTAAGCTTACTCTCGTAGATATCCATTGCAATGATCTGGCCCTTGTTTTTCATAAGTGCTGCCAAATGGAGGGTTTTTCCTCCTGCTCCGGCACACGTGTCAACCACTTTCATCCCGGGTTGAACGTCCAGAAAAGGCGCTACCAGTTGGGAGGAAGCGTCCTGTACCTCAAACCATCCTTTCTTAAAGGCTTCTGTTTTAAACACATTGGCTTTTTCATCCAAAACCAGGGCATCCTGATAACCTTCTGGAAAATGGGTGAGGATCTGTTCCTTTTCCAAGAGGCTTTGGAGTTCTTTTTTGGAGGCTTTTAGGGTGTTGGTTCTCAACACAACTTCAGCTTGTGTGTTTTGGGCAGTAAGTTCCTTTGTCCAAACGGTCTCACCCAGTTCCTGCACGCCCAGATCATCCATCCAGTCAGGTATGGCCTCTCTGTATTTTCTAATTTTTGAAAGCTCGTCAAACCGCCCCTTTATTTTACGAGTTGGAGTATGTTCAAAATACTTCCAGTCTGGTAATGGAATACCTCTTAATGTGGCCCAGACCGCAAATAAGCGCCACAGGTTATCGCGCGAATATGGCTGTTTTACCTCTGCTATGACAGCGTACAGCCGCTTGTAACGAACGATGTCATACAAGGTTTCTGCAATAAAGCCCCGGTCTCTGCTACCCCAGCGCTTGTCGCGTTTCAGGAGTTGCTGAACGACCTTATCGGCATAAAGCTCCTCGTTAAAGATCTCATGTAATCCATCGATGACCGCAAAGCATAAATTTCTATGTAAACGCATGGAGTATTGATTTAAAATCACTTTAAGGGGAGTAAAGATACGCTAATAAACAAGGGAGCTTGATTCTGGTGGCAGTATTTTGTTTATTTGAAAAAAAAAATCAGATGCGCCATCTTTTTATACTAGGTACATTATTGACAGTGGTCCTTTCATGTACCTCTGACCCCAAGCTTAGGGATTATTCCCTTGGTAGCGTTGAGATCACTTCAATCCTTGAGGATTCTACGCTCAGTATCCGGGCACTTGAGCTAGGAAGCGAGTACCTTTATTACGGGAGCAGTGATCACCTGGGAAAGATCGCTCTGGATAAGGAAGTGAAACTTAGTTTAAAACCCTTAAAGCTCACTTCTAATGTCAATCGGTATAAGAATGTGATCACTTATGAGGATAAGCCCCTACATTTTAGAGCCATTGAAGCGGTGCGGGGTGATCTGCTGGCCATTTCCATTGGTAGCCCGGCTCGTTTATACCTGATTCCCAGAAAAAGTAATCAACCTGAATTGGTGTATGAGGAAGCCCACGAATCGGTTTTTTATGATGCCATGGCTTTTTGGAATGACAAGGAAGGATTGGCCATTGGAGACCCAACCGATGGGTGTATAAGTATTATTATAACCAGAGATGGGGGTCGATCCTGGGACAAAATGAACTGTGGAGATCTGCCACCGGCCCTGGAGGGAGAAGCGGCCTTTGCAGCCAGCGATACCAATATTTCGATTGTGGGAGATAAAACGTGGGTAGCTACAGGAGGGAAGGTTAGTCGAGTATTATTTTCGGGAGACAGGGGGCGCACCTGGGAGGTAACAGAGGTGCCTATTACGCAGGGAGAGGCGACCACCGGGCTGTATTCTTTAGATTTTTACGACGAGGACTTAGGATATGGTATAGGAGGAGATTATACAAGGCCCAACGAGAATACAGATAATAAGATCATCACCAGAGATGGAGGAAAGACCTGGGAGAAAGTGGCGAGTGGGAAACTACCCGGATACAGAAGTTGTGTGCAGTTTATACCAAATTCAGAAGGAACCGAGTTAGTGGCTGTTGGTTTTAAAGGGATCGATTATAGCATGGATTCCGGACGTTCCTGGACCCACCTGAGCGATGAGGGATTTTACACGATTCGATTTGTGAACGATACCGTAGCTTATGCCGGCGGCAAAGGGCGGCTGAGCAAGCTGACTTTCAGAAAATGATTTCAAGGTCTGTTGCCACCGGAGCGTTTTTGACGCATCTCTCTCAGTCTTTCCAATAACTTTCTGTTGAACTCATCGTCCACTGCCTTAAGCCTTAGGATCTTCTGTGGCGGTAAAACAGCCTTTAGGTCTGAGACCAGGTCCACTCTTAGCTGGTGTAGATTGTTCTCTGCTGCAACCAATCTATTTAAAAGCTGATTGGCTTCCTTGTCTGATAATTCCGCTCCTTGTCTCAGGCTTTGTCTAATGGACCGTAATTCACCGTTTTTGATGGCTTCTACATTCGACTCATAGGAATTAAAAACTGGCCAGAATGCCTGAGCTTCTTCACTTGTTAGCTCTAACTGATCTGTGATGAAGGCAATTTTTTGTGCTTTGATTTTTTCGCGCATTTTATTGCCTTGTGAAAACGAAAGGCCAAAGACAAAAAGAATAAGGGGTATTAATACGATTTTTTTCATGTTACATGTTTAATAGATAATGATCTCCTCTAAATCGGCATTATTGAGCAAATAGGTTTCGAGTTCATCGTCATCATATTCTGGTTCTATCAAAAGGTCTTCTATTTCAACTAAATCAGATTCTACCAGGAGTTCCGCTAATTCGTAGCTGTCTATGCGTTTGTACTCGAAGTAGTTTTCTACCATGTCAAGTGTTACTTCGCTTTCTGAGTTTTCAATTGGGAATACAGAAAAGAAAATGAGTAGTATAGCGGCAATCCCAGCAACATAAGTCATTCCTCTTTTAAGGTAAAGTCGACGCACTTTAGCCTCCGAGGGTTTAGTTACTTTAGAGAGAACAGCGGGTTCAACCTGTTCGAAATAGTTTTTT
>CAWZYX010000055.1:0-19034 GCA_963966315.1 uncultured Winogradskyella sp.
AATGAAAAATTGTCCATTATCACTAAACAGCGCAATTTCCTGATCATTAATAAAAACAAATTGTTCAAATCTTGTTTCAATAGGAAATAGATCTATTTTACTATCATCTGGATTGAAAGAGAGCAAATTCCCTTTGATGGGCTGTGCGAAGGACATCCATATCCTCCCATTTTTTGAAATAAAAGGGGATAATTCCCTCAACGGCACATAATTGTCTTCTATACGCGTCCATGTATGATTGCTAAGATTAAGCCGCGTGAGCTGACCATCTAGATTAAGCAGTAAGGTCGAGGCATCAACACCAACCATTGCACGTGGACCAGACCCAACCGAAGTGTTTATGGTTTCAATTCGCAGGTCTGGTTGTAAATCCATTATAGCCATTCCCTTTTCCATTACTGTCGATCCAACTTCATTAAGAAAATCGGTACTGAAGTACCTTCCATGCGGTCGGTAATCAATTTCGGCTTTCTTGTTCATTTGATGTAAGAGTCCAGTGTAATCGTACCAGCATCCGGACTGGTCTATCAATAAAGCCTGAAAATCTTTTACCTCAAATGGTGAAACACCCATTTCATAATATCCTGAGGTAATGAACACATTCTTTTTATTATCTCGAGCAAAGAAAACCCTTAACATATGATCAGCTCTGTTTCCCCTCACTATTACATCGTTCAGTCGATGATCTTGCTTTAACTGAGCGTTATGGATATTAAGCCTAAAAAAACCATTTTGCTGACCGAGATAGAGTAATAATTCATCCTTTTGAACGCCAATCATATTCCAATAAAAACTAACGTTGGGAACATCCCTCCAGTTCTTTTTTATCATAGGTATGCCCTCAAAATCAGTCCATGGTGTAAACTCCATTGCTCCGCTGTTCAAGGAGAGCTTCACCAATCCCTTTCGTTGGTGAAAAAACCAGGCGATGTTCCCGGTTACCTCAAATGGGTATTCCAAGCGTTGGGGAGTAATGGGAATTAGATCATCCTTGAAATCAAGTTCAATAGATCCTACTTGTCTGGTTATTCCATCTTTTAAGTGAATCACACGGTATGTTTCAAAGCCAAGGTTAAATTGATCACGTATTTCTACCGTTAAGGCTAAAACCCCTCCTTCCGGATGCGGAGCCATATTAAGTAATTTTTCACCCGCCTCCAGCTTATGAAAATACTGTAGGTCCTTATCAGGATGCCAGTAAAATAGCGTTTTAATTAAGCGATCAGCTCCATATAGAAACCCATCTAACTCCTCACCCATAATAAACCAGGTTGGTGATGCGCTCTTTTTTGACAACGCGTCCGGCTTTAATTCATGAAAAATACTTTTCGTACCATCAAACTGAAAAAAGGATAACCTGAATTGTCTGGCGTTCTTCGTATCGGGATTTACCCACATTCTTCCTCTGCTGTCAACAAACACATTGTTTAAGTTATTTGAGGCCAGACCATCACTTAAAGTGTAATGATCTATTGAAGTAACGTTAGGTGGTTTGTGAAAACAGATCGAATCACTCGCAAAAACTGCCGTATTTCCAACTAAGAGGATCAATAGGAATATTCCAATTAGTTTTGCATTCGGCTTTAATGTATTAGTGCAATTGAATTTCATTTAAGTATGGGCAGGATTCCGACCTTTAATTGAAAAAACGATTCAATAAAGATAAACGAAGCAAAGGAGGTGGAAAAAAAATTGGTATCTTTTTAAAAATGCCAATACCATAGATAGATCTGGAATCATGGGTTACAAAAGATCCTTCTTTGCCAGATAACAGGTCACCATTTCAACCGACTCTTCTACTCCTTGACCTCTATAGTTTGCCGACCATGATAACGCTAAGAAAACCATTGACCCGTACAGTTTCATTTTCTGTGTTTTTATATTTCTAAATCAATTCTGCTGTGATGATCGCAGTTATCAATCTGAGCGTACCCAGAAACAGAACTAAAGCAAAATGAAAAAAAGCAGCATATGTCATGATACACTGCAATCTTTAGAAGTTGCTTTGCCATATTTCTGTAGTAAATAACACATTGCCGTTTTTCTTTAATTCAAAAACAGGCTGCTTTAGCACCTTGTAACCTAATTGGGATGTTACCACAAAACACCTATTGAATGGTTATTAATGCTATAAACACCAAAGACCATATTCTTTGCCTCACCTCAAGCGGAAAGAAGTACATACCCTTTGGACAGTTGTAATGCTACTTGTTTTTAAAAGGCCTTGTTTAAAGTCCCATTATAAACCTTTATTTTTACATAAATAGAAGACTAATCGGCTAATGAAACAAGTTGAAGATTAGTACGCTCACAAATGAATATTTTATGAAGGATCTTTCAAATAAAAACGCACTTGTAACCGGCTCCAGCAGGGGCATTGGGCAGCAGATAGCCAAAGGATTGGCGGCATTGGGATGCAATATCATAGTGCACGGCAGAACACAAGATAGTTGTCAGCGTACCATGGAGATCTTAAAAGACTATGATGTGCAAACCTACTGTGTACACGGCGATTTATCCGACCCCCAGCAGCTCGAAGCCCTTATCGATCAGGTGAATGCCCTGGGGGTGACTGTAGACATTCTTTACAACAATGCAGCCATCATGCGACCCTACAGACAAGATATTTGGACGCATACTTACGAGGACTGGATGACGACCTATCAGGTCAATGTGGTGGCCATGTATAAGCTTTGCAGTGCTTTTATTCCTGCCATGATTGAGAAAAACTTCGGGCGGGTGGTTAACACCACCTCAAGGATCATGAATCAACCAGAATTAGCGCCATATGGTGCGTCTAAATGGGCAGTGGACAAGTTGTCCATGGACATTGCTCACTCCCTTGAGAACACCAACGTGCGGCTCAATTATTTTGATCCGGGGTGGCTGAAAACAGATATGGGAGGTGAGCATGCCGAACATCCCGTAGAAGATGTGTTGCCCGGAGCTTTAATACCTGCCCTGGTTGACGATGATGGACCCAATGGGCAGTTTTTCTCGGCGGTTGATTATATCGGAAAGAAAATGAATATTCCTTAGCAAGGTGAAGGCGATAAGGGTTTACTGTACAAGATGTGAAAAAGGAATGCTCTCCGGGGCATGATCTTTTAAAATTTTCGGGCATCAAAAAAGAGCTGAATTAATTACTCTTAATATGGGATTATTTGCTTATTCGCCCTATTTTGGTCTGTTGTACTCAATCCACTTCTCCAGATCGCCGATTTTAGTTGCAACAAAAGTTTTCCAATTGGTAGTGGGGGTGAATCCCATTTTTTCTAATTTGTTTTTATACCAGTCTTTTGGACCAAACAAAGCGATTTTATAAAAGTCGGGATACTCAATGCTCTTCATCCACAGTCGATCTATTTTTTTAACGATTTCGTCAGTTGTCATATGTTCAGAAAGTAGAGTTAAGTCGTCCATCCATTTATGGACCGTAATAATGTCTAAATCAAGTATTATTTTGATGAGATTGAGCACCTCTTTTTTAACCTCAGGATCATTATAATCTTCTCGATTATATCCCAATTGACCAATCAGGAGATTTAAGAACTCAAACGTCTCTGGACTTAACAAATCAACATAATCATTTGTAAACAGGTTTTTTTTAGTAATCATGGAATTCTAAATTTTAAAATCCTTAAAGGATTAAATCAATATGGAAAATGAAAGTCAGGGGTCAGCAGCTCTTCTAAAATAGAGTGATTTTCAGTGACTCAACTCCATGGTCCCGTCCTTATAAATTTTAATGGTCCCTCCTGTATGCAACATCACTTTTTCTTCCGGTCTGAAGTATTTATCGTCTATGAATACATTTCCTAGGGAGTCTTTTACAATTAATGGTTCTATTGGCTCCAAAACACTGGAAGTAAGGGCTACTATTAATTCTCTACTTTTTTGATTAAGTCTGGGGTTTTGAGAGAATAAGTCTTCAACGAGATAAATAAGAACAAGTTTGTCCCGGATATAGGTGAAATACTTTGGAGATTTATTTTCTCCATTTTTAAATCCCCTGTAAGAATCTTGAAGTACAAATACCGCTTTAAGACTATCATCTAAAGAAGGATCTGAATACCTGTTTGTATACAGTAATTTTAATTGCAAATATCCTTTATCCTTAAAATAAGGGAACTCCTGTTGTCTCAACTCTATATACTCCGTGATTTTGTCTACTAAGACAGAATCCTGAATGTTGATGTATTCCAGGTCTGCTCCCTGACTTCCGCAGGTTGAGGTACCCATAAAACAGAGTGCAAGGAAAACAAAGTTAAGCTTCAGCAGCCACCAGCGGCCATTAGTTCTCATAGGATTCAATACTGATATCTGTTCATGAATTTAGTTAATTCCTCAGAATTGGGCAAGGTGTTTCATCCAGAAGGCATTAAAACCCTTCCCTGATCCTCGGTGGCAATTCAGGGAGTTCCTTATCTTTGAATAGCAGTCTGCAGGCACAACCGCAGCCGTTTAATTCAGCATCATGACCCACGAACTCAAGCACATCGTCCAAAAAGCCCTGGCCTTACAAGACAAGGGCCTCCGTAATGTTCTGGCCACAGTTGTGGCACTTAAGGGGTCCTCCTACCGCAAGCCCGGGGTGCGCATGCTCATTTGCGAAGATGGTCAGATGGTCGGTGCCGTGAGTGGCGGTTGTGTGGAACGCGATATTGCCCGGCAGGCCCAATCGGTGTTTCAGGAGGGTGTTCCCAAGGTCATGACCTACGACGGGCGGTACCGCCTTGGCTGTGAAGGACTGCTCTATATCCTTATCGAACCCCTGTTCATCTCAAAAGACCTGATGACAGCCTTCTCCACTTGCCTTAAGACCAGAGGGCCCATTGAAGTGACCTCCTTCTTCGCTCAGAAAGAAGCCGTCTCAAACGACCTTGGAACCATCATTGCTTTCCAAAAGGATTCTGAATTCACCCTGCGTCCCGACTTTGCACCTAAGGGGCAGGAGGCACCTCAGGTGTTTCGGCAGCGCATGGAGCCCTGTTTTCGCCTCCTTATTTTCGGGGGGGAACACGACGCCGTCCAACTCAGCAAAATGGCCAGTCTCCTGGGCTGGGAGGTGCATGTGGTCACTTCCGTCAAAGACCCAAAGTCGCCGGCAGATTTTCCCGGTGCCGCTTCTGTCACCGCACAGGCGCCAGAGCTTCTGGACATCCAATTAGACGATGACACGGCTGTGGTGCTGATGAACCACAACTACGTACAGGATCTGAAATATGCACTACAGCTGGAGCCTCATCTCCCGCGATACATTGGTATTCTGGGGTCCAGAAAACGCCGCGAAAAGCTGGAGGATGACCTCTTTCAGCACAAGCCCGATCTCAATACAGAACTGCTGGAACGCATCTACAGCCCTGCCGGGCTGCATATCGGGTCCATCACCCCCGAGGAGATCGCCCTGTCCATCCTTGCTGAGATCCTGGCCGTTTACCGCGGAGTGGAAGCTACTTCCTTAAGCAGCTTACCGCAGAAAAAGACCTCTTCATGAACATGGCCATCCTCGTGCTCGCCGCAGGAAGCTCTACCAGAATGGGGCAGCCCAAGCAATTGCTCAGGGCAGGGGGCCGAACCCTCCTTCAAATTTGTCTGGAAACGGCTCTGGCATCGCACTGCAGTGAGGTCTGTTGTGTGCTGGGAGCCCATGCCACTGAACTAAGGCAGCACATACAAAAGTACCCTGTACAGCTCATTGAGAACCCTCACTACCAGCAGGGACTGAGTAGCAGCCTAAGGGTGGGTATAGCCCAGCTGGAAAAAGAAGAGGTGGAGGCTGCAATGGTCCTTCTGGCCGATATGCCCAATGTAAGCACGGCACATCTCAATGAGCTGATTGATCGGTTCCATGAGCATCCCCAGCAACCAGCAGCCACGGCATACGCCAACGGTCTGGGCGTGCCGGCCATATTTCCTGCTACCTATTTTCCAAAACTCAAAGCACTAAAGGGCGATCAGGGTGCCAGAGCCTTGCTCAATCAAGACACCCAGGAGATTAGCAGCCTTCCTTTCAGTGACCTGACCGATATCGACACACCGGAAGATTTTCGTGCTTTTCTGAGGAAACGGCAGGAATAGTTCTCCGATAGGGAAGGAGAATAAATCCTAAAGAGCTGCTAAATAGCTGAGGGTGAACAAATATTGTTTAACTTAGAGGGTTAAATTAGTTGATCATGGCAGTTTTTAATTTAAAGGTAAACGGTAAAAACGTGTCGGTGGATGTCGATGCGGACACCCCTCTATTGTGGGTATTGAGAGATGAGCTTCATCTGGTAGGTACCAAATTTGGATGTGGTATCGCCCAGTGCGGTGCCTGTACGGTTCACCTCAATGGGGTGGCCATGCGCAGTTGTGTGACGCCGGTGTCCACGGCAGAATCGATGGAGATCACCACCATCGAAGGTCTGGCTCAGGAGGAGCTCACACCCGTTCAGGAGGCCTGGAAAGAACTGGACGTTCCGCAGTGCGGATACTGCCAGGCAGGGCAGATCATGACCGCCACCTCTTTCCTCCAACAGAATCCGCAGCCCAGTGCCGAACAAATACGGAATGCCATGAATGGAAACCTGTGCCGTTGTGCCAGTTATAATCGCATTGAAAAGGCGGTGGCCTTAGCTGCCGAAAAAATGTCCTAAGCACCGAAATTATGAAGACACAAGAACAGATAAGCTTTAGCCGCAGAAACTTTATTAAAACCTCGGCCCTGGTGAGTGGAGGACTGCTCATCGGTTTTAATTTTATGACCGCCTGTAAAGAAACAGCCATCCCTCCGGTAGACATTTCACAACTCAATTTTCAGGATTTTAATGCCTTTATTCAGATCGCTGAGAACGGTTATGTGACCATCTATTCACCCAATCCCGAAATAGGCCAGGGCGTAAAGACCTCCATGCCCATGATCATTGCCGAGGAGCTCGATGTACCCTGGGAGCACGTTTCCGTTGCTCAGGGCGATCTGGACACCGAGAACTACACGCGTCAGGTGGCTGGTGGAAGTCAGTCCATCCGACGGGGCTGGGATGCCCTGCGGGAAACCGGTGCCACCGCCAGACAAATGCTGGTAAATGCTGCTGCCCTTACCTGGGGTGTGGATGCCAGTACCTGTACTGCCGCCGATGGGGTCATTACCAATGCCAATGGGGACACCCTGCATTACGGGGAGGTGGTGAATATGGCTGCTACCCTCGATATTCCCGAGGAAGTGAGCCTCAAGTCCCCTAAAGACTTTAAGATCATCGGCAAGGATGCCATTAACGTGGACATGGATGCCATTATTACCGGTAAGCCCCTGTTTGGGCTCGATTATAAAGCCGAGGGGATGAAGTACGTCTGTGTGGTGCGCCCCCCTGCTTTTGGTCAGAAGCTCAAGTCCTTTGATGGCACCGCCGCCAAATTGGTCAACGGGGTAACCGATGTGGTGCAGTTTGGTGATAAGGTGGCCGTACTGGCCAGCAATACCTGGGCGGCCATGAAAGGTAAACAAGCCGTTAAAACAGACTGGGCCTTTGACAGTGAGCCTGAGAACAGCGCCCTGCACGACGAGGAGCTTCAGAAGCTGCTCAATGGAGAGGGACTGGACGTACGCCGCGACGATGGGGATGTGGACAAGGCCTTTGCGGAGGCCGAGATACTCCTCGACCGCACTTATGAGGCACCTTTTCTGCCACATAACTGCATGGAGCCCATGAATTTTTACGCCCATGTCACAGCGGACAAAGTGCATCTGGTTGGACCCATACAAACCCCTGCCGGAACGGCCAACCGCATTGCCGAGCTCATCGGTCGGGATATCGGGGAGGTACATCTGGAGATGACGCGTATGGGAGGTGGTTTTGGGCGTCGCCTGTACGGCGATTTTGCCGTGGAAGCGGCCGAGATCTCCAACATCACCGGAGAGCCGGTAAAGGTTATCTACTCCCGGGAAGACGACATGACGGCAGGCATTTACCGCCCTGCTTCCAAATACCGTATTCGCGCCTCCATCAAGAATGGTGAGATCACCGGTTACCACCTGATAGAGGCGGCTATTAACGGCAACATGTGGAATGCCATTGCCGGCTACTTTCCGGCAGATGCCATCCCCAATTACAAAGTCGAAACAGGAAACTACCGTAGTAATATCACCACCGGGGCCTGGCGGGCGCCCTATACCAATTTCCTGGCCTTTGCCGAACAGAGCTTTTTTGACGAGTTGGCCGAGGTCCTGAAAAAAGATCCGGTGCAATTGCGTCTGGACCTCCTCAAGAGGGTGCCCGATCAGGACAACCCCGAAAAATACTCTTCCAAACGGATGAGCGATGTCATTACCCTGGCGGCAGAAAAGGCCAATTGGGGAAAGACCGATGGCAATACCTACCAGGGTTTTGCAGCCTACTTCAGCCATAATACCCATGTGGCAGAAGTGGTGGAGATAAAGATGAACAATGGGGAACCCCAACTGGAAAAGGTCACCGTTGCCGTAGACTGTGGGATCGTGGTGAACCCCACCGGAGCAAGGAACCAGATCGAAGGGGGTGTTCTGGATGGGATCGGGCATGCCATGTTTGGTAACTTCTCTTTTGAGAACGGCCTTCCTCAGGACTCCAATTTCAATACTTACCGGCTCATCAGAATGAAGGATACCCCAATCGTAGAAACCCATTTTATCGAGAGTGAGGTCTCTCCAACCGGACTCGGCGAACCGGGACTTCCACCCGCTGGTGGCGCTCTGGCCAATGCCTTAAAGGCAGCCACGGGACAGCGATTGCTGCGGCAACCCTTTATACAGTCGCTAAGGCAGCGAAAGACCGACCTGGATGCTTAATCAAGGGTCCTCAGCAGCTCTTCTTTCCTGAGCAGCCTGTGGTGGCCGATTTTATAATGTGCTATAGCAGCCTCCACCAGAGTATCGCGGATCACTAGAACGAGATGGCGTGTTGTCGATTCCTGAAACTGGGGGATGAGCAAACGGGCTCCTTCGTGCAGCCCCTTATCCTTTAATTCCAGCTTTCCCAGCTCGTCCAGTACCAGGTAGGTGCTGTGAGCTCCTTTGGCGGCTTCAGTTAAATAGCGGTTCGCCCGCTCAAAAGCGGCTGTTAAGAAACGAAAAGGGCCCACTGTAATGGTGGGTTCAGCATCGGAGGCTGTGGCCTCAAAGGCAAAGGAGTTCCCTTTCGCAATCTCATAAAAATAGCGGGTCCCGGAGTCATCATCGGGGGAGAGCAGGCCGTCAACATCATTGCGCCCCTGGCACCAGTTCCTTAAGGCACTGGTTTTTCCGGAGTGGATGGGTCCTGTGAGGATATAGATCAAAACACTGTTATATTTTGAAATGAATACAGTTGGAAATACTCTGTGCAATGAATAGCTTCCAACGCTGATAGCCCTTCAAATGACTGGTTTCTGTCCAGGAATACCTGATCACCGATGAGAGGTAGGGTAAAATATCCAGGGTTTGATTTACCTGCTCCTCATAGCCGGACCTTTTGGACCGAAGGTAGCTCTTTAACAGCCGTATCAGCAGAGGGCCAATCAGTATATACCAAACGGAGAGCACCAGTAAACTGCGCAATAAGATGTAAAGCCCTCTCTGCCAACCGGGACCTTCCTCACCAAACAGGGTAAAGCTCATCACCAGAATGGATATGGTCAGTAGCCAGAGCATCAGGAATTTACGGGGTCGTTTTCTACTTTTCTTTACAGCAGTGGTTTCTTTCAGATGGTCCGGTAGCTCAAAGTCCTGCGCATCGGTGCGGGAGAGGTCCAAAATGATACTTTTTATAAAAAAACCCGCCAGAATACCACCAATACCATAGCTGACCAGGTAGATGGTAACGAGCACTTCGGTAGCAGAGCTCTGCGTGAATAGCTGCAGTTTGGATTGCACCCAGCTGCCGTACAGATCGATGGCCTCCCAGAGGCCAGTTCCGTAGATAATGGTGAGGATCAGTAGTTTTTGTGCGGCCGACTCCAGGAAGGTAAGCAGACCCAACAGAGGGATGCTCAGCCCTTTCCAGCTCAATTTGGAAAAGAGCAGTGCGCCTAGCAAACCCTGAAAGGAGACGGCCACATAGGCCCCAACCGGGGAGTGCGGACTCACGGCCATTTTTACCAGCAATACCACAATAAGGGAACGAAGAACCGCCTTCCAGGGGTCTTCGGCATAGTAGGCGATGAGACTGATCATTAGGATGGAAATACCCCCAACGATCAGTCCGGTGAAGGGGGTGTTAAAGACATGCAGAAAGCCTCCCAGACCCGATTCGTTCAGGGCCCAGAGTGCGGTAAGTCGTTCCACACGAATGGTTTTGGAGCGTGTCATGGTCATTAGCGTTTATAAATGTACTCTATTTTTAAGAATATGGAAGAGCTTATGGCGTCACGAAGCGTTCCAAAGCGAAGCAAGGAGTGTAAGCATAGGGGTAGTGTGAAGCTCTGGTGTGGGAAGTTGGATTTTACTACTTTTGGGCTTCAAGTGATGAAGCAGTTACGAGTCTTTTTTTGGGTGGTCATGTTTAGCGCAGGCAGTCTTTGCTATGGGCAGTATTCCGTTTCGGGATACCTGGATACCCCTGAAAAGAACAAAACAGTCTATTTGAGTCTGTTGCGTTATGATGAGCAGTATTTGGTCTCCAAAGCTCAGATCCTGAGCTCCACTCAAACCGATAGTACAGGGTATTTTAATTTTAAAGGCAAACTGCTTGCCGACGCACCCTCACTGTATAGGGTCCATACCAGAGTGGATGAGAGCAAGGGCGTCAATCAGCTCGCAGATAAAGAGGATCTGAAGAACTTTCACAATTTTGTGTTCACCAATCAGGACACCATTGTTTTTGAGAAAAACAAGACGTTTTGGTTCTCCAGTGGGGTCAATACCAATCGCGTAGATGCAGAGTGGCGTTCATTTAGCAGTTATGCCGCTAAATTACGTCAGGAGTTTTCAGGTGTTTCTGACCAGGACTTGAAAAATCAATCGGCTTCACAGTTCCTGTCAGAGCTCAAGTCCTATGCCAAGGACAGAAGCGTTCACCCACTAGTGACCCTGCTTTTACTTTCAGGTGTTCAGGAAGAGACGCTAAAGGCAGATTTTGATCTTGATGCAGGGTTTTACACAGAACTTGAGAAGGAATTAAGCAGCGTCTACGGAAATTCTTCCTATGCAGAGCAGTACAGCGAACTGCTGGGCCAACTGTCCATCTCAGACACCCAGCTGCAATTGAACAGGTACCAGCGCTTTACCTATCTGCTGCTGGTGATTTGTCTTCTTTTGATCGCTGCAGTTACTTTTTTGGGGCTGCGGTTGAGGCAATACAGGCAGGCCATGGTGCAGCCCCAACACCTTAGCCTTACCAATCAGGAAGAACGCATTGCCCAGCTCATTGCACAGGAAAAAACCAACAAGGAAATAGCGGCCGAGCTGTTTATTTCTCACAGTACGGTCAAAACACACATCCGTAATCTCTATGCCAAATTGGAGGTGAACAGCAGGCAGGCATTTATAGAGAAATTAAAAAATCACCCCCCGGACTAGTACCCAATTCCGCCCCGTTTTTACAGTGCCAGGCTTTCTTGGTCCCTACATTTGCCTCATCAAAAAAAAGATCATGAAGTATGTATTAAGAGCCCTTTTTTTATCGAGCACTCTGTTAGGATTTGGGCAAACCACAGAATCAGGGGCACCAATCGAATGGATACAGAAGATGCGACAGCAGCAGATCGAGAACATCAGTGATCCCCAAACCTGGGACATGGAGCGCATGCACAAAGACCTGATGCCAATGAATGATTACCAGCCCATAAGAATGGGAGCCTTTCCCGTTCCGCACTACGACCTGCTAGGGCCCTACAGAGGTGGTGGGTTCATGGGCAATGCCAAAGCGCGATCCATCCCCGATTACAAACTAGTGGTGGAAGACAAGGAAATTGTTTTTGACAGTTTCTTTATCGGCGATAGCCCCTTTTATGAGGAGGCACGCAGAAACCGGTCCTTCTTTACCATTATGACGGTCATTGATACGGTAGACACCAACGGGTTTACCCCCGGGGCCTCCTCTTTTCTCTCCAGAAACCACCCCGACTATGGGGGCCAGGGCTCTGTAAGCACCAAAAACAACAGATTGGACTATGTGGCCTTTACCACCCCGGACAAAGGGAGCTTCGCCATCGTGAACATGAGGCTCTTTCACCTGGAGTATGGAGACCTTATTGTGGTGACACCACAAAAGGATGGTTCCTTCAGGTCACTACAGATCCACAGCAAGGGAGTAAAAGAGGAAGAACTCTTCGACTACATCAAGAACGAGGTGTTAAAGCGCGAAGATGTGCTTTCCCTCATCACTGAAAGCACGGTGATCTCAGGCACCCCGGAAGTGCCGCATGAAATGGATTGATCAAGCACAAAGCCTAGGGGACCTCTTGTTTCTTTTCCTGCTTTCTGGCCTCTTTTTCCAGTTTTCTGAAGTAGCCGCGTGTTAAGGGATTGTGTTTGAGGGCTTCCATGTTCTGATTGAACTTGTCTGTGCCCTCCTCTATATTTTCCATAATGCTTTCCAGCTGCTCTACCAGGGCTTTGTCGGTAGACAGGTAGTTGATGGCCCCGTCCCCGGTCCTGATCTGCTCTATGGTACTGTTCAACTGGTCCAGGGTGCTTTTGATCTCTACACTGGTGGTCTCCAGATTGGCAATGATCTGCTTGATCTTCTGCCCCTGTACCGAATCGTTCAACAGGACACCGGCCACACTGGTCTCCAGGTTGATCTGGTTGATCATATCATTGAGGTCTTTCATGGAATTGTTGGCCTCTATGCTGGTGCGTTT
Source organism: uncultured Winogradskyella sp. (assembly GCA_963966315.1). Lineage (GTDB taxonomy): Bacteria > Bacteroidota > Bacteroidia > Flavobacteriales > Flavobacteriaceae > Winogradskyella_A. The sequence continues at coordinate 12,799 of CAWZYX010000055.1, forward strand.
CAGATAGAGAGTGGTTTCCTTGAGGTTCTGCGCCATGATGGTGTCGTTAATAAGCATCCCCAGGGTGCCTTTTCCGTCAGTGATGTCATTGGCAATGTTTAACAGCTTTGAAATGAGCAGGGCCGCATTTTCGTTGGTACTGCTTAAGGTATTGAGGATGTCATCCGTGCGTATCTTGGTATAAGAGCTAATGTGGTCGCCGTCCTTAACGGGCGGGCTCAAGGGGTTGTTGCCGGGTAGAATGTTCACGATCATATTGCCTACCAGTCCGTCTGACCCTATGGTGGCAATGGCATCGGTCTTAATGTGGTGGATCATCTGTTCCTCGATCACCATTTGTACGGTGATCACCGAATCATTGACCATACTAATTCGCTTCACAGTACCCACATTAATGCCCGAATAGCGCACGTTGTTTCCGGGGATCAGGCCGTTGACATTAGTAAAGTTGGAATTGAGGCTAAAGGATTTGGCAAACAGATTCTGCCGTTGTCCGATCAGATAGATGGCTACGATAAAAATGAGCAGTCCTACGGTCACAAAGACCCCCAGATTCAATTTTTCTTTTACTGTTTTTCTCATAAGACTTGCGTTTTATTGCTTAAAAAAAGCTTTCACTTTGGCATCCTTCGAAGCAGCCAGCTCCTGAAAGCTGCCTTCGGCATAGTTGATCCCATCTACCAGTAAGATCATGCGCTCGGCCACCACACGGGCACAATCCACATCATGGGTAATGATGAGCGAGGAGGTGTGGTATTGCTTCTGGATGTTGCGCATCAACTCAATGATCTCTTTAGAAGTGATGGGGTCCAGACCGCTGGTCGGCTCATCGTACAAAATGATCTTTGGCTGTAAAATAAGGGTGCGGGCCAGGGCAATACGGCGTTTCATCCCCCCTGAGAGCTCTGCCGGCATTAGATCGATGGCGCTCAAAAGCCCCACATTGTTTAAGGCTTCTTCAACAAGCGGGGTGGTATCTACAATAGTACCAAACTTTTGCTTATGGCGCCGCAGTGGAAACTCTAAATTCTCCCGTACCGTCATGGAATCGTAGAGGGCACTGCCTTGAAATAAAAAGCCTATTTCGGTGCGCAGCTCGTTCAGTTCGGTCGAGTTGAGAGCCATCAGGTCCCTGCCCATAATTTCTATGTACCCCGAATCGGGTTCCATCAGGCCAATCAGGCATTTGATCATCACCGATTTGCCACTGCCCGACTTGCCCATGATCACCAGATTCTCACCTTCGTAGAGCTCCAGATTAAAACCGTTGAGCACCGCATTGTCACCAAATGATTTTTTCAGATTCTCAATCTTCAAAATAGGCTGCTTTAGTGCGGTCCCGGATGCTCGTGTGCTATGTTGTGTTTGCGTGCTCATGGTTTAGATCTCAAAAAAGATATCGGTGATAAAAACAGCTATAAAGTCAATGATGAACAAGAGCATGGACGAAAAGACCACCGCCGAATTGGCCGCTTTCCCCACTCCCACCGTGCCTTTATCACAGTTATAGCCCTTGTAGCAACCCACCAGACCAATGGCAAAGCCAAAGAAAAAGGTTTTGATGGTGGCAGGTACTATGTCTCCGTAGGCCAGGGCGTTAAAGGTCTTATTAAAGTACAGGAGAAAGGAAACGTCTCCCTTTAGGTTTTCAACCAAATAGGACCCGTAAAGGGCAATGGCATCGCCAATGATCACCAGAAGAGGAAGCATAAGGGTGGTTGCCAGAATGCGGGTGACCACCAGGTATTTAAAGGGGTTGGTCCCCGAAACCTCCATGGCATCGATCTGTTCGGTCACGCGCATGGAGCCCAGCTCGGCGCCGATCCCTGAGGCAATACGTCCTGCAAAGGTAAGGGCGATGATCACCGGACCGATCTCGCGCACGATGGAAATGCTCACCATCGATGGCATCCATGATTCCGCACCAAACTCCTGAAGGGTAGGGCGGGTTTGCAGGGTCAGGACCAGCCCTATAATAAAGGCGGTCACTCCCACCAGTAGCATCGATCGGTTGCCTATGTAATAGCACTGTCGCAACAGCTCTTTAAACTCAAAGGGTCTGGTAAACACCTCCTTAAAAAACCGTTTGGTGAAATAGGAGAGTTCGCCAATCTCAATAAAAAACTGTTCCAATGTTGTCTTACCTGGCATGGGTTTCATCTTTGGTCGTCCGTTCTCTTGGGCGGACCTGCTCTCTAATGATCAGGGAGCAGGTTGCCTCAAAAGCACTTAGTTCTGCTGCTTTAATAAATACCTGATGAGGTCGGCAGTGGTTACAATACCCACCATGTGTTCATTTTCAACCACTGGCAGGGCTCTGTAGCGTCCTCTGGAAAGTAACTCACCCGTGGTCTCAATACTGGCATCGGCGGCTATCCACTCAGGATTGGGCGTCATGATGTCGCGCACCCGTTTCTGAGTATAGACCTCATCCGTGTCGTCGAGGCCTGCACCATTGATGCCATACATAAAATCTACCAGGCTCACCATACCCACCAGCTTACCGTCCTCAGTCACAGGAATGTGGTGGTGAAAGTGTTCTTTTTCGTAGATGTGTTTTACATCCAGTAGCTTCTGGTCGGGAGAGACACTCACCACCTCTTTGGTCATCAGTGCCCTGATCGTATCTGTTTTCATGGTTCTGGATTTACTCTTATAAAGTTAATTCATCACCATTTAAGAGTAAATGACATAGGTCATATTTAAAATGCCCTGTATATCCTACATTTAATCGTGAATTCTATCATGGAATTCTGTAAATGAACCGGTATCATGAAAACGAAAACCATCATCGAACTACTCACCCTGTCTTCCAGTCTTTACGTCTTGGCCAGAGAACACCGTTTGTTCGATCGCATCCAGGACCTGTCCGATAAGGGGAGGGAGCATTTTAATCAGCTTGCCGACGAAAACCTTCTGGATGCGGAGGGTAATGAGGTGGAATTTGTAGACAAGCTCTTTATCAAGGCCAATCAGGCCAGGGAGGAACTGGAGCAGAAGATCGAAGAGCTCATTGTGGCCTTTTACAAGAAGGTGAATATCACCCATCTGGATGAACTGAAGGCCCTGCAAATGAAGCTCGAGAAAGCCCAGAACAAGATCCACCTGCTCGAAGCACGTCTCAATCACCTTGAAGCAAAACAATAAACATGGGCGTGGTTAGTAGCATAAAGCGCAAATACAATTCTGTATCCCGTTACAACGAGATCCTTCGTGTACTCATCAAGTACGGCTTTGAGGACCTCGTGCAGCAGCTGGAAGAGGGCAAGCGGTTTGCTTTTTTAAAGCGGCTCATTCCCGAGCGCTCTCGCATCCAGGCCATGGAATACAGCAAATGGGAGAAAATGCGAATGGTCTGTGAGGAGCTGGGCCCAACCTTTGTGAAGTTTGGTCAGGTGCTGAGCAACCGTCCCGATCTCATTCCTTTTGAATTGGTGCTGGAATTTGAAAAGCTCCAGGACGAGGTCCCTCCCATGCCAGACCACATGGTGAAGGCGGTGGTAGAGGAGGAGCTCAAGACCGATATCGATACCCTGTTTGCCTGGTTCGATCCCAAACCCTTTGCCTCGGCCTCCATGGCCCAGGTGCATAAGGTCACTCTGCATACCGGCAAACGGGTGGCCTTAAAAATTCAGCGACCCGGAATCAAAGAGGTCATTCTCGAGGACATCAAGGTGATGTATACCATTGCCGAGATACTTGAAAGCCGTATTCCGTCCATTAAAAGCTTTGACCCTGTGGGTCTGGTCAAAAACTTCGAAGACTCCATATTAAAAGAGCTGGATTTCATTAACGAGTCCATCAACATACAGCGCTTTTACCAAAACCTGAACGAGGATCACAAACCCGATCAGTATGCCAATGCCCCGCAGGTGTATCAGGACTATACCACCGAGAAGGTGCTGGCCATGGAGTTTATGGCCGGTATCAAGATCAATCGTTTGCAAAAGCTTCAGGAAAAGGGCATCGACACTAAGGTGATTGCACGCCGCCTCAGTATCAGCTTTTTCAAACAGATCTTTGAGTATGGGTTCTTCCATGCCGATCCGCATCCCGGCAACCTGCTGGTACTGCCCAATCGGCACATCTGCTATCTGGACTTTGGAATGATGGGCACCATTCTGCCCCGTGATATTAAGGTCTTTGGACAGCTGTTCTCCTCCATTACCAATCGGGATGTGAAAAAGATCATACAGACCATCCAGCAGCTGTCAGAAGACACGGTGGTGAAGGACATGCGATCCCTGGAGTTCGATGTAAATGAGTTTGTAGAGAAGTACTATGTACGCGACCTCCATGAGAACGAGCTCAGTACCTTGCTCCTGGAGCTGAAGGACATTATTGTGGCGCACGGCCTTAAGGTGCCTACTTACTTCTATCTGTTTGCACGAGCCCTGGTTACTCTCGAAGGGGTACTGGAGAAGCTGGACCCCGAACTGGACCAGTTTGAGATGGTGCGCCCTTACTTTTCACAGAGCATCAGACGCAATTACAGTCCGGTACTTATGGGTAAAAAGGTGTTCAATTCCATTTATGAGCTCACCGATTACATGGAGGATTTTCCCAGTGATCTCAAGAATGTGATCAAAAAAATAAGCAAAGGTAAGATCGAGGTGGACCTCACCCACAAGGGCATTGATCCCATGATCCACACCTTTAAGCGACTCACCAGCCATTTGATATCGGCTTTTATCATGGTGGCCCTCATCATTGGATCGGCCATGTTCATCATTTCTAAAGTGCCACCCCTGTGGAACGATATTTCTGTGGTCGGCCTTATTGGTATCTTCATCACCATTGTCATTGGCCTGGGGGTGCTTAGGGACATCAAAAAGAAAGATTTTTACAACTGGTAAGAGAAATGGCCTCCACACTGCGATGGTACACAGCATAGAGACCATTTTTCAATAAAACCGCTATGATTTATTTAGTAAAGGCTTGTTTAAAGTGCTTGAAAGCTTCGGTCATTTCACCCTGAAAATGTTCCCATTGGGTCTCTGTTTCTTCTTCTTTGTTCTGGTACTTGCGTTTCATTTGCTCTACAAAGTCTAAAAACTCCTTTTTACCCTCTGCGTAATTGGCTTTAAAACGATCGGTACCTTCCTCCAGTTTGGTTTCCAGGATCTCGAGCTTTACTTTAAACATCTCAATATCCAGGAGCATGTAGTCATAGAGCTTATTAAGGGTCTCATTGGTTTTGATCTTTACTTCCAGATCGTGAAGCTTCTGCAGAATGTTCTGCTTCTGTTCCTTAAAGGCATCCAGCGTTTCTGCCTTGCCCAGATTGAGCTGTACCATCAGGGCATCAAAGGTGGCTCGAAGGTCCTCATAGGCCTCCTCCCCTTGTTTCATTTTAAATTTGGCCTCGTGCACAAACTGATTGAACTTCTTTTTGGCATCTTCGTAGCTGTCTTCAAGCTCCGCCTTGCCTAAGGAAGCCTGCACCTGAAATTCTTCAAGTTCAACGGCCGCCTTTCTTAGAAAATCTACTGCTCTGTCGATGATGCGTGTATCTTTTGTTGTTTTCATGTGTTCTGGATTTAGATAGTGGTTTAAATATACAAAGGGTCCCTGGAGCCTAAAATGATTTTGATCATTCTGGGATCGGGATGACCCTTGACGATTGACGGCTTCCGGTTTAGCTCCTGAGATAGCTGGCCCCGTTCACATCAATGATGGCTCCTGAGGAGTAGGCAGCGCCTTCCGAAGCCAGAAACAAAATGGCATGGGCCACTTCTTCGGGTTGGGCCATCCGTTTAAAGGGCGATTCCCGCAGCAGGTTCTCCCGCTCGGTAGGGGTGAGGGTCTTGGCACCCATGTCTGTTTCGGTAAAGCCGGGGGCTACGGCACCCACGTAGATCTTATGTGGTGCCAGGCGTTTGGCCAGCGACTGGCTCAGAGCATTCAGAGCAGCCTTACTGGCCCCGTATGCCGGCTTGCTGGGCTCCCCGCGAAAGGCACCGCGGGACGACACGTTCACAATATGTCCGCCTCCGCTGCGCATCATGGCTTTAGCTGCCAGGAAGCTGAGGTTGGCCGGGGCAAAGAGGTTGGTGCGGAAGGTTTCCTGCCAGGCATCGCTCCACTCGTCAAATGCCACCTCGTCAAAATCGTGGGGTACGGAGATCCCGGCATTGTTCACAAGCACATCCAGACGCCCGTAGTGCTTTGTAAAGTCTGTGATCAACTGCTGTTGCCCCTCCTTGTCGGCAATATCGCAGGGGAACAACTGGTGC
>CAWZYX010000056.1:0-18831 GCA_963966315.1 uncultured Winogradskyella sp.
GTACCAGAGTTTATCAATTGCCTTTGGAATTAAAAATGCACGATTAATCACTTTTGCTCTCAATCTGGTTAATATCGCTCTTATTATTGCGTATTTAGTTGAATACTTTTACAAGAACAATCTGGTTGTAATTTACTTTCTGGGCTTGATTATTGGTCCTTTGATCTTTGTATCCATCAGATTACTTCAGGCCAAAGAAAAAGAACAGTTTGGCCTGATTAGTTCCCTACTCAAAGTAATTATGTTTACCGGTGTTTGTTCCATGCTTGTTTTTAATCTATCTCAATCCTGAACATGTTGGATTCTTTTTTAAAAGATCACCGAATCATTCTGGCATCCGGGTCACCCCGAAGACAAAATTTTCTGCGACAAATGGGCATCCGTTTTGATATTCAATTGAAGCCTGTGAATGAGGCATATCCCAACCATCTTAAAGCAGCAGAGATTAGCGATTATCTGTCGGAACTCAAAGCAAAGCCTTTTTTATCGGAGCTCGAGCCAGATGAACTCCTTATCACAAGCGACACAATCGTGTGGCATATGAATAAGGCTCTTGGGAAGCCAAAAGATCGGGATGAAGCTTTAGAAATGCTAATGTCTTTAAGCAACAACGTTCATGAGGTAATCACCTCTGTTTGCTTAACCACTACGACCCATCAAAGGGTGTTTCATGATATGACCAGGGTGACTTTCAAGGATTTGAAACAGGACGAGATCGAATTTTACATTGACAACTACAAGCCATTTGACAAAGCCGGCGCCTACGGTATACAGGAATGGATCGGTGCCATAGGCATTTCAAAAATTGAAGGCTCTTACAACAACGTAGTCGGTTTACCAACACAAAAGCTATACGAAACGTTAAAGACTTTTTTAGAAGGTCGCTAGGTGCATACCTTTGTGCTAAATTGTTGAAATGAAAAAGTTTACACTGAAATTATTATCTGTTTTAGTAGGCTTATGGCTTACAGGTTGTGAAAACGGGTCGAAAAAAGAATCAGACACAAGACAAGAGGTTGCTGGCAAGTTTGATTCCAGAATGCAGGACCAAAAAACACCATTGAGTCAGGAGTTTAAATCCTACTGGTATAACGGCGAGGCAGAGATCAGTTCATTTAAACTGATGCAGGAAAGATATGGGGAAATAAGGGAAGGAAGAGCAGTACTGATCTATGTGACCGAAGACTTTCTGCCCGATATACAGGTGAAAGCAGAAAACTACGACCCCGATAATATTCCTGTCCTCAAACTAAACTCTACTAAAAAATTTATAACCGGGATGTATCCGTATTCGATCATGCAAAGTAGTTTCTATCCGGTGCAACAGCAATCTCATGCCTTAAAGGTATCGGCCTCTATTCAGGAATGGTGTGGCCAGGTATATGCCCAACTTAACAACAGGGAGAATTTTGAGGTGCTTTCTCATTCTTATTTCGAGGGGGAGGCTGACCAATCCTTTATATTGGAAAAGACGCATCTAGAAAATGAATTGTGGAACCTAATCCGTATTAATCCGAATAGACTTCCTACTGGTGAGCTGCAGGTTATACCTTCCTTAGAATTTTGCAGACTTAGGCACAAACCTATTAAAGCTTACGAAGCTACTGCCACTATTAATGAAGGAAGCTATACCCTCACCTATCCCGGACTTAATAGAAAATTGGTCGTCCGATTTGATACAGATTTTCCACATGTGATTCAGAGCTGGGAGGAAACCAATACTATTGGGGCTGGAAGCAATGTCCAATATCTTACCACAAGGGCTGAGCGGATACACTCCATAAGGTCGCCTTACTGGACCAAAAACAGTAACTCAGATGGTGATTTAAGAAACCAGCTTCAACTCGATTGATGTCATTACTGAAAAACTAACGATCAATGAAATTTGCTACAACTTATCAATCACAAATCCTATACACCATTATTTTACTGGTGTTGTTTTTTATCATTAGAAAGATCATTGTGCTAGCCGTCAAAAAGATCGGGAAAAAGAGCGGTACAACGGAGGCTAGGTCAGCTCTCATAGGACGTTATGTTACATTTACGCTCATTGCTCTGGTGCTTTTGATCGAATCATTTATTCTTGGGTTTGACACTACGGACATCTCGGTTGTATTTTCCTCCATTTTTGCTGTTATAGGTATAGCCTTATTCGCCATTTGGTCCATTCTAAGCAATGTTACATCGGGAGTCATCATGTTTTTTTCCTTTCCTTATAAAGTGGGAGATAAAATAAAAATACACGACAAAGATTATCCAATAGAAGCTGTTATAGAAGACATCAGAGCATTTCAGCTAATCCTCAGAGAAGACAATGGAGATCTGGTGACTTACCCTAATAACCTGATTATTCAAAAAGCCGTGACACTTATAAAAAAAGACGCAATTAATGATAGTGATTATGATTTTGATGATTAAATAGAATCCGAAATCACATCTAAAAAGTACCTTTATAATTGGTTTTTTAATCAATTCCTTAACCGTTAAATAAAGTTTAAAAGACCAATGCTGGCCTGCTATCTTTTCTATATTTGGTCAGTTTCAAACGAACAATCAAATGAAGAATAAATTACTCTTCTCCTTTCTGACCCTTCTGATGAGTTTTACAATCGATGGTCAGGTACCTGAACGCTACACCTCCTCAGAAATTCACGATGCCATTCAAAAACTCAACGTACTGGCTTCAGTACTTTATGTTGCAGCGCATCCCGATGACGAAAACACCAGGCTTATTGCCTACATGGCCAACGAACAAAAAGCACGGACGGCTTATTTATCACTCACCCGAGGAGATGGCGGTCAGAATCTCATTGGTCCGGAGTTAAGAGAATTGCTGGGCGTCATTCGTACGCAAGAATTATTAGCCGCCCGTCGTGTCGATGGTGGAGAACAGCGCTTTACGCGAGCTAATGATTTCGGATACTCCAAACATCCCAATGAAACCCTTCAAATCTGGGATAGAACCAAAGTGTTAGGCGATGTGGTTTGGGCCATCAGGACATTTAAACCGGATATCATCATCAATCGATTTGACCACAGAACACCCGGAACCACCCACGGGCATCATACAAGTTCGGCTATGCTGAGTTTTGTGGCTTTTGATCTGGCCCATGACCCCACCTCCTACCCAGAGCAATTACAATTGACCGAAACCTGGAAACCTCAGCGCCTCTTTTTTAACACATCCTGGTGGTTTTACGGAAGTCAGGAGAACTTTGAAAAAGCAGATAAGTCTCAGATGAGCAGCTTCGATATTGGCGTATACTATCCATCGAAGGGAATGTCAAATAATGAAATTGCATCTTTGGCCAGTAGTCAGCACCTGTGTCAGGGTTTTGGAAGACTCACCACTAGAGGAAGCCAACAGGAATATATAGAACTTTTAAAGGGGCGTCCCCTACCGGAAGACAAAGATATTTTTGAAGGCATTGATACCTCCTGGAATCGAGTTGAAGGAGGCTCAGAAATTGCGGGTATTCTTCAACCAATTGAAGCTAATTTCAATTTTACCAATCCCGAATCGCATTTACCCGAACTTTTAAGGGCTTACCAACTCATCCAGAACCTCAAGGATGAACACTGGAAAGCAGTAAAATCAAAAGAGTTACTAAGTATCATCGAGGCCTGTACAGGCCTGTATCTCGAAGCCTCAGCGAATACCCCGATAGCGGCACCGGAAGAAACAATAAAGCTCAGTATTGAGGCCATTAATCGCAGTAACGCTACCATCACCTTGGCTTCTTACAGCATTACGTCAATGGAAGATGAAATCCAGAAAAATGTGGTCCTTGATCACAATGTTCGATTGCGGTTCGAAGAGACTATAACTATTCCTGAAGATGCCTCATACACTACCCCTTATTGGTTAAATAAAAAAGGCGCACTGGGCATGTATCGTGTGGATGATCCTGAATTAATAGGAACCCCAGAGACCCCAAGATCTTTTTTTGTACACTTTAATTTATCCTCCAACGGGCTCAATTTCACCATCTCTAAGCCTATTGTTCACCGCTATTCAAAACCCGAAAAAGGAGAGTTATACAGACCTTTTGAAATCGTCCCCCCGGTCTCGGCCAAATTGGCAGAAAAAGTATACTTGTTTGAGACCGGCAAAGCCCAAGAGGTAGAGGTATTAGTAAAAGCAGACATCAGCCAGTTCAAGGGATCCGTCTCCTTGGCCCATCCGGACGACTGGGAAGTCACTCCTCAATCCGTTGAGGTGAACATTGAAAAAAAAGGCGATGTTAAGCCTGTAAAATTTTCGATTACCCCACCAGATTATCAGAACGAAGGTTTAATTACGCCTATGGTAAGTCATAAGGGTGAAATTTATACGGATGAGATCATTGAAATCGACTATGAGCACATCCCTTTTCAAATAGTTAAAATGCCCAGTGAAAGCAAGGTAGTACGACTGAACATCAAAAAACGGGGCAATATGATAGGGTACATTCAAGGGGCAGGAGATGTTGTTCCTGAAAGCTTAAGACAGATTGGTTATGAAGTCACTACTATCCCCACAGAAACGATTTCAACTGATGCACTAAAGCAGTTCGATGCTATTGTCGTGGGTATACGTGCATACAATGTGGATGAGAACTTACCCTTCAAACAAAAATATCTTTTAGAGTACGTTGAGAAAGGTGGTAACCTCATTTTGCAATACAATACCAGCAGGGGTATAACAACAAAGGATCTGGGGCCCTATCCGCTCAGCTTATCCAGAGATCGGGTCACAGATGAAAATGCCGAGGTGAGAATTTTGAACCCGGAGCACCCACTGCTCAACTACCCCAATAAAATAACCAGTAAAGACTTCGAAGGCTGGGTTCAGGAACGCGGTTTGTATTTCCCCGATGAATGGGCAGAGGAATACACCCCCTTATTATCCATAAACGATAATGGTGAAACACCAAAACAAGGGAGTCTGTTAGTAGCACAATACGGAAAAGGGCATTATATTTATACAGGATTAAGTTTTTTTAGAGAATTTCCCGCTGGAGTTCCGGGAGCCTATCGACTGTTTGCCAACATGCTTTCGGCTGGAAAATACAATGAAATGGCTGAAACAGACCTGTCTGATTAATGAACAAATCAAAATCCATGTCGCCAAAAGAGGGTTGGAACAAGATGTACACGCTGGTTCTGGTCACCAACCTCATCTACATTCTGATATTTTGGGTGATCACCTCAATTTACAGTTAAGATGGAAGGCTTCAATCAACTTCACTGGGAGGATTGGACGGTTCTGATCGTTACCTTGCTCACCATCGTTTTATACGGGACCTACAAAACCAGAAAACAAAAAAATGTTCAGGATTATGTAAAAGGAGGCAGCAATTCAAAATGGTGGACCATAGGGCTGTCGGTTATGGCTACTCAAGCCAGTGCCATCACTTTTTTATCGACTCCTGGCCAGGCCTTTCACTCCGGTATGGGCTTTGTTCAATTTTATTTTGGTGTTCCCATCGCCATGGTGGTTATTTGTATGGTATTTATTCCCATATACCATCGGCTGAAGGTGTACACGGCATACGAGTATCTGGAAAACCGATTTGATCAAAAAACACGGACCCTCACAGCGATACTTTTTCTCATCCAACGCGGCCTGGCCGCTGGTATCACCATTTTTGCCCCGGCCATTATACTCTCGGCAGTTTTGGGCTGGAACCTTACCTTACTCAATATAGCCATTGGTATTCTGGTCATTGTCTATACCGTTTCGGGAGGAACAAAGGCCGTAAGTATGACCCAAAAACATCAAATGGCCGTGATCTTTACCGGTATGTTTGTGGCCTTCTTTTTAATTATAAGTTATCTACCCGATGACATCACCTTTTCAAAAGCCATTGAAATTGCGGGTGCCAGTGGTAAGATGGAGGTATTGGATTTTTCCTTTGACTTCAATAACCGCTATACCGTTTGGAGCGGGTTAATTGGGGGAACATTCCTGGCACTATCCTATTTTGGTACGGATCAAAGTCAGGTGCAGCGTTATTTATCAGGTAAATCGGTAAAAGAAATGCAATTGGGGCTTGTGTTCAACGGACTCCTTAAGGTGCCCATGCAATTCTTCATTCTACTGGTTGGCGTCATGGTCTTTGTCTTTTACCAATTCAATCCCTCACCTGTTAATTTTAATCCGGCCGCAGAACTTGTTGTAAAAGAATCGACATATCAAAATTCATATACCCGCATTAAGGAGCAGCAGCAACAGCTCTTTGATGAAAAACAATTACTTCTGAAGTCTTTTACCAAACAACCTGGAGCGGAACTTAGAGGTGAGATCCGACAGATGAATAATAGAGAATTGGAATTGCGCGAGCAGGCCAAACAGATCATCGATAAGGCTGCTGAAGAGGCCGAAATTAAGGTAGAGACCAATGATAAAGATTATGTATTCATCCATTTTATACTCAATAATTTACCTAAGGGTCTGATTGGATTATTATTAGCTGTTATTTTAAGTGCCGCTATGTCCAGTACTGCAAGTGAGCTGAACGCGCTGGCATCAACAACTGCTTTGGATCTTTACAAACGAAACACTAGCAGGGAAATAACAGATCTTCAAATGGTCCACATCACCAAATGGTTCACTCTGGCCTGGGGGATTCTGGCAATTGTGATTGCCTGTGTGGCCTATCTTGCAGATAATCTGATTCAACTGGTCAATATCATTGGGTCCATTTTTTACGGCAATGTTCTTGGAATCTTTTTGTTAGGTTTTTTCTTCAAACATATAAGAGGCAACGCTGTTTTTGTTGGTGCGATTATTACGCAAATCATCGTGTTCGCCCTTTACTTCTTGAACAGGTTCGAGATCATCAGTTTACCTTATTTGTGGTTGAACTTTGTGGGCTGTGTCAGTGTCATTGTAATTGCCCACCTTCTTCAATCGGGCCATAAAAAAGATCAGAATAGTGAAGATCATTAAATGGGGGATCATTGGATGTGGAAAAATTGCCTCGAAATTCGCCTCTGACTTTCAGTTTATTTCAGGCGCACACGTGGAGGCCGTCGCATCCAGAACTGATTTAAAAGCGCAGACTTTTTCTCGAGAGCACAACATTCCAAGATATTTTGGGTCCTACGAAGCACTTTTGGAGGATGCCGATATTGATGCGGTTTATATAGCCACCCCCCACAGTTTTCATTGCCAAAACAGCTTGGCTGCCCTTGATCATGACAAAGCTGTCCTCTGTGAGAAACCTTTGGCAATGCACCTGGGCGAAGCTCAAGAAATGGCAAACAAGGCCAAAAAGCGTAAAAAACTATTGATGGAAGGAATGTGGACGGCCTTTTTGCCGCATTATCAATTCGTTCTAAAACAGTTGCAGGAACATAAGTTTGGCAAACTCAAAGAACTCCGAGCTGACTTCGGCTTCTCTGCAGACCCTGATCCACAATCGAGATTCTGCAATACAGCACTGGGTGGAGGTAGCCTCCTTGATATCGGTATCTATCCGGTGTATGCTGCGTTATCTACATTAGGAAATCCTGAATCTATAGAGGCATCTGCAGAATTTTTTGAAACCGGAGCCGATAAATCCTGTCGCATAAGCTTTGACTATAAGGGAGGCATCAAAGCACAGCTCAGTTCCTCACTGATCGAGCATACCCCTACAGAGGCTATTTTTATTTGTGAGAAAGGCAGCATTAAAATAAATAGTCGTTTTCACGAGCCCACATCTGTAGAACTTTTTGATGGGATTGAACGTAAGACTGTTGCTTTTTCAACAGAGGGGCTTGGCTATCACTATGAAATTGAACACTTCAACGCTTTGTTGCGTGCCAACAAAACTGAAAGCCCCATAATGTCACTGATAACCAGTATGGCCCTCACCAGCTTACTGGATCGAATTAGAAGCCAAATAGGATTACATTATACAAAAAAGCACGGCTGATTCGGCCGTGCTTATAGTATTTTACAGGTTAGATTTACATTGCTCCCCATTCTTTAAGGGAATCTGTATTCATTTTTATATATCCGTCATTCTTGGCAGCTTTAGCACCGGCTAAGGAAGCTTTGGCCGCTTTAATCGCGCCTTCTTTATCACCGTTGGCTGCATGGATTAAAGACTGCTGTCTTAAATACCAGAAACGCGGCTGGTCGGAGGTCATCTCCACCGCCTTATCTATCCATTCCATTGCCTGATCCAGATCCTTATTTGCGGTTAACTTGTAAACAGCTGCAGAGAAATAGTCATCTGGTCCGGGTCCGGACATGGTGCGTTCAATGGCAGAAGAAACTATCTCATCTGTAGGAACTGAAAATGGTACTGAAACATAGCTCTTTTCCCATACAAGGTCCAAAGTAGCAGCATCGTGTCTGATATTGTTAATGTCAATACTAAAAGTCTCAACGACCCAGTCTAATTTGTTGACATCTACAGTAGTCTTGGCCACGACCTTGGCATCGTCCCATTGTCTTGGGACACCCCAATTGGTCGTTTCGTTGTAGAGCATCACCTCCCATTGGTCGGGATTCGGAATGACGTACAATGCATAGGTCCCGGCTTCAACATCAGTACCTCCGAAGTTTAAATTAGTTGAAAAGCTAATCGTGGTGTTAGCGTTGGCTCCGGTTCTCCATACCTTACCATATGGCTCAAGACTACCAAAAATGGTTCTCCCCTTTACCCCAGGTCGTGAGTAGCTAATAGTAATATCTGTTAACCCCACCTTTTGCTCAAGTTTACTTGCGGGACTTGGTTGAGGCGTCTCTAGTTGTGCACTAAGCGAAAAAGCTACTAAAAAAGCACAAAATAATAAAGCTAGTTTTCTCATTTGTAAGTGTTTAATTGGTTTGTTTATGAAATTTTAAAATTACGATTTCCCCTGCCTATTCTTGTTAACAAATGCTTAAAAATGGTCCAACAAAAATTTATTCTTAATGAAGATTTAATCTGGAAATTGTTGTCTTTAATTATTTTAATCGTAATATTGCAATAAACAAATTAAAGAAGCCATGGGCGTTACCAAAACTGAAATATTTTCGGATGTGCAAAACGAGATTGCTACATTGGCAAAAGTATTTGGTCATCCTGCCAGAATTGCCATTTTAGATCATTTATTTAAGTCCAATACTTGTATTTGCGGGGATTTGGTTGAAGAAATAGGGCTGGCACAAGCTACTATTTCACAGCATCTAAAAGAATTAAAATCCATTGGTATCATAAAAGGTAATATTGAAGGTACCTCAGTGTGCTATTGTATTGATACAGAAAATTGGAACCGCATAAAAACGGTCCTCACCACTTTTTTAAATAACCATCCTACACCGACTAATTGTTGTAATTAATTTATACTATGCTATTATCAGAAATAAAAGAGGCCCTGACCCAAGTTAAAACTGTTCAATTTCAATTGCCCGATGGCACCCTTGTCCCCGATCACTTTCACGTAACCGAGGTTGGTAGCGTTACCAAACATTTCATTGATTGCGGCGGAACGGAACGCAAAGAGAATGTTGTGAATTTCCAATTGTGGACCGCTGATGATTACGATCATCGATTGAGTGCCCAGAAGCTAGGAGATATTATAAGACTTTCCGAAAAGGTCTTGAACCTTGAGGACTCGCCAATAGAGGTGGAATACCAGAGCCAGACCATTGGAAAATACGGACTGGAATTTAATGGATCCCGATTTTTATTAACCTCAAAGCAAACCGATTGTCTGGCTAAAGACAATTGTGGTATTCCAACAAAAAAACCTCGAATTCGCTTATCACAATTGCAAACGCAGGGATCATGCGAACCTGGTTCCGGTTGTTGCTAGTAAAATTTTTCTATCAAGATGAAAATTGCTCTTTTTAGCGATATACACTCCAATCTTCCGGCCTTAGAAGCATTTTTTGCAGATGTTGATGAAAGGGAGGTCGATGTGATCTATTGCCTGGGTGATCTCGTAGGTTACAATATTTGGCCCAACGAAGTTACTGAAGCCATTAGAGAAAGAAATATACCAACCATTGCGGGAAACTACGATTTTGGCATTGGCAGATCGAGCGATGACTGTGGTTGTGCCTATAAGACAGAAGAAGAAAAAAGCAATGGGGAAATTTCTATTTCATTGACAAACGAGCTCATTAATGATGATAATAGGGCGTATTTAAGATCATTACCAGCACATATTCGAATAGAGTTTCAACTTAATGAGGATTTACTTACCCTACTTCTTGTGCATGGCAGCCCTCGCAGGATTAATGAGTATCTTTTTGAAGATCGCGCAGAAAAGAGCATGATGCGTATTATGGAAAAAGCAAATGCCGATATCATGTGCTTTGGCCATACCCATATTCCTTATCATCGAATATTTGAAAATCCTGAAGGGCATTCTTTTAGGCACGCTATAAATATCGGATCTGTTGGGAAACCAAAAGACAAAGACAATAGAGGTGGATATGTGATTCTAACTATTAATAAAGACTCCACTCTTGTAAGCGAACAAGGTATTCAAGTAGATTTTATAAGATTTGAATATGACATTGAAAAAGCTGCAAATGCTGTAGAAAATAGCATCCTACCCGATTCTTATGCTCAAAATTTAAGACAAGGCTATTGATATTCCTATTCTATTTCCTGTTTAAAACTAATAAAAAATGAAAAAACTAAGCTTCTTAGACCGTTACTTAACGCTTTGGATCTTTTTAGCCATGGCGCTGGGGGTTGGACTGGGCTATTTCATCCCCGGAATCCCAGACTTTATAGACTCCTACAGTGTAGGTACCACGAATATTCCCATTGCTATTGGGCTCATCGTCATGATGTATCCGCCTCTTGCCAAGGTAAACTACGCCCTGCTTCCCAAGGTGTTTAAAAACGTGAAGATCTTATCCATTTCACTTATTCTTAATTGGATCATAGGACCAATACTCATGTTTGCATTGGCCATTATCTTTTTGCAGGAGTATCCTGAATACATGGTTGGTCTTGTCCTCATAGGATTGGCGCGTTGTATTGCCATGGTGCTGGTATGGAATGATCTGGCAGAGGGCAGCTCCGAATACGGGGCTGGTTTAGTAGCATTAAACAGCATCTTCCAGGTATTTGCCTATAGTTTTTACGCCTGGCTTTTTATTACCAAACTTCCGCCTTTGTTTGGTTTTGAGGGTGCCATAGTTGATATCTCCATAGGCACTATTGCTGAAAGTGTGGCCATTTATCTGGGTATACCCTTCCTCATGGGGATTTTCACCAGACTACTGCTCGTAAAGCTCAAAGGGGAAGCATGGTATACTGAAAAATTCATACCGGCCATATCGCCGCTTACCCTCATCGCCTTACTCTTTACCATCATTGTTATGTTTTCTTTAAAAGGTGAGTTGATTGTAGAAATTCCAATAGATGTGGTGATTATTGCCATCCCACTGCTCATCTACTTTACTGTAATGTTTATTATTGGCTTTTTCTTCACTAAAGCAATGGGTGGTGAATATGATAAGACAGCTGCAGTGGCCTTCACAGCAGCAGGCAATAATTTTGAACTCGCCATTGCCGTGGCTATTGCAGTATTCGGACTTAACTCAGGACAGGCATTTGCGGGGGTCATTGGGCCCTTGGTGGAAGTTCCCGCTTTAATACTGCTGGTTCGTGTTTCCTTCTGGCTCAGAGATAAATACTTCAAACAAAACAGCACTTCAACAAGTAATAGCTAAAGCAACCATGAACACTAAACTTCAAGAGACCATAGATCAATTGGACATCCATAGCATTTCAGAAGAACGGCAAATGGTTCTTCAATCCTTGATCGACTATCTGCAATCGAAAAAAGATGCCGGTGAGGACATCAATCTTAATTTAATCTGCACGCACAATTCACGTCGTAGTCACCTCTCTCAGATCTGGGCGCAGACCATGGCACAGGCCTACAAGGTAGACAATGTATTTTGTTATTCGGGAGGAACAGAGGCAACAGCTGTATTTCCAAAAGTTATAGAGACCCTTAAGAACCAGGGGTTTAAGATCCAGGTTTTATCGGAAAGTAAGAATCCGGTTTACGCCATAAAATTTGACGATAGTGCGACACCTATAATTGGATTTTCAAAAACATTTGATAACGCCTTCAACCCACAAGAAAATTTCGCAGCTGTTATGACCTGCAGTCATGCTGACGAAAATTGTCCGTTTATTCCAGGGGCCGATAAACGTATTGCACTTAATTACGAAGATCCAAAATTATTTGACGGGACTCCGCAGCAAGCTCAGAAGTATTTAGAGCGTAGCTTACAAATAGCCACAGAAATGAAATATGTGTTCAGTCAAATAAACTAGGTTTTGGTCTTTTAGCGTGCTGAGAAATTAGCAGAACTTAATCGTTCCAATTCACCCTCCTGTAGGCTTTACGAACTATTTCGCCAAAGTTTTCCAGATGCTGTATGTACTGATCTTTAGACAGCAATTGCTTCATCTCCCCGTTCAATTTATCAACAAGCAGCTCAAATTCCTTTCGTATTTCTGCATCACTCATTCCAAGATCCTTATCGTTGAGCCGACCCATTTCATAGATATAACCATAAAAAATACGGTTGTACTCATCATTTAACTCCTCAGACAAGCCCATCTTCTGTGTCTGCTCATAAAACCATAATTGCAGATTGGCGCGTTCCTCCGGAGTAAAAAGAGTCACCTTGTCCTTTTCACGCTGTAGCTGCTTTTGCTTGTCCACCTGCGCATTCATAGTAAGGAATCCACAGACCACAAGAATTATTGTAAGATATCTGTTCATTGTTATTGGGTGATGTTTAGTCATTTAATTCAACATGGTAAAGATAGTTTTTTTAACGTTTTATTTTGTTTAATGATATAGTTATATGGTTAAACATTTTGTATCTTTGATTCATAATAAAGATCAAATGGCCAAGAAGAAATCAATATCCGAATCAGATTTAATGTCCATGTATATGGACTATGTTCTGGAACATCATGAAGCTCCACAATCAGTTTATAAGTTTGCCAAGTCCAACAATTTTGAGGAAGCTAAATTTTACGAATTTTATGGCACTTTTAAGGCGTTAGAGGATTCCATCTTTAAAGCATTTTATGAAAACGCACTAAGTGTACTTGAAAAAAATGAAGATTATTTAAATTTTGATGCTCGTAATCAACTCCTCAGTTTTTATTATACCTTTTTTGAAATACTAACGGCCAATCGAAGCTATGTATTATTAGCCTTAAAGGAGCACAAAGATCAGCTTAAGTCTTTGACCTCTTTGGCAGAATTGAAAAAGCAATTCACCAACTACATTGGTATGCTCGATATTGAGACGATTGACTTTAAGCAGGATCAGCTTGAAAAAATCCAGAAAAGAGGAATTAAAGAAACCGCTTGGCTTCAGCTATTGATCACTCTTAAATTCTGGATGGAAGACAGTTCCCCAGCTTTTGAAAAGACTGATATTTTTATAGAAAAATCTGTAAAAGCAAGTTTTGACATCATTGATACAACCCCGCTTAAAAGTATTATCGATCTGGGAAAATTTATTTACAAAGAAAAAATGCATATGAACTAAGACGGGTATTTACAACCTGCAGCTGCTCATGAAAACAATAGATAGCATACCCATTACAAAAATATCCAGAGCCTCTAAGCTAGTGTCTACAGGAGCCAAGGTTGGTGTGAACTACATAAAGTATTATGGCGATAAACTAGTTTCACCAGAAGACAAGGCGAAAGAACGTCTGAATCAAAACAATGCTGAAGATATTTATGATAGCCTAAAAAAGTTAAAAGGTAGTGCACTCAAGGTGGCTCAAATGCTTAGTATGGAGAAAAGTATTTTACCACAAGCATATGTAGAGAAGTTTTCCCTCTCACAGTTTTCTGTGCCTCCTTTGTCTCCACCATTGGTCATCAAGACATTTAAAAAATACTTCGGGAAACATCCCGATGAACTATTTGATACTTTCAACGCAACTTCAGTAAATGCCGCCAGTATCGGTCAGGTACACATGGCGGAGAAGGATGGGAAAAAATTTGCTGTGAAAATCCAATACCCTGGAGTTGCAGAAAGTATCGCTTCAGATCTGGCCTTGGTAAAGCCAATAGCCATTAAAATGTTTAATATAAAAGGTAAAGATTCTGATAAATACTTCAAGGAAGTAGAAGACAAATTGGTTGAAGAAACCAATTATCTACTGGAGATCGAACAAAGCAAAGCGGTTGCTGATGCTTGTAAACATATACCTAACTTAAAGTTCCCCAACTATTATGAAGAGTTATCGTCTGAGCGCATCATCACAATGGATTTTATGAATGGGGAGCACCTTTCTGAATATGCCAAGCATGACAATGATCAGGAGGTGTCAAATAAATTAGGTCAGGCTCTTTGGGATTTTTACATGTTTCAGATTCACAAATTGCGGAAGGTACATGCCGACCCACACCCGGGGAATTTTCTCATCTCTCCGAAGGGAGAACTGATCGCCCTGGATTTTGGGTGTATGAAAAGCATTCCCGAAGACTTTTATGTTCCCTATTTCGAACTTGCCGAAAAGGAGAATTTAGAAAACAATGCTTACTTTATTGAAAAACTATACGAACTGGAAATCCTTAGAGATGACGATAGGCCTGAGGAAATTAAATTTTTTAGCGAAATGTTCTACGAACTGCTAAGCCTGTTTACGCTGCCGTTTCAAAATGAAACATTTGATTTTTCTGATCCCGAATTTTTCGAAAAAGTAGGCGAAATGGGACAACGCTATTCCAAAAGTACCGAATTGAGAAACATGAATGGTAACAGAGGTTCAAAGCATTTCATCTACATCAATCGGACATTTTTTGGTTTGTACAATCTCATGTTCGATTTAAAAGCAGAAAACGTAAAAATCAAGAATTTTATCAACCTTTAATGGCAAACTTTAGTAGTACTGATATTAGCAACATGCACCATTTGTATCGTATCAACTTGATCAATAGTTGTACGGGATATAAGTCTGCTAATTTAATTGGTACCAGGAATACGGAAGGTATTAGCAATGTTGCTGTCTTCAGTTCAGTTACCCATATCGGTTCCAATCCACCCTTACTTGGTTTTTTTCTCAGACCAACTACCGTTCTCAGAAACACTTATGACAATATAAAAGAGACCGGTAAATACACTATTAATCATATTCATAGTGACATTATTGAAGAGGCCCATCATACCTCCGCAAAATACGATAAATCCATATCAGAATTTGATATGACCACCCTCCGTGAAGAATACAAGGGTGGTTTTACGGCCCCTTTTGTAAAAGGAAGCCCTGTTCAAATGGCCATGTCTTATGTGGAAGAATATCCGATTAAGGCAAACAATACCATTCTGGTGATAGGAGAAATAGAACATTTGTATTTGCCGGACAATACCTTAGAAAAGGATGGGTTCATCAACTTGTCTAAAGCACAGATTACAACCATTAACGGACTTGACGCTTACGCTGTTCCAGAATTAAAAACCCGATTAGACTACCAGAGGCCTAAAGCTCAAGCTCAAACAAGTCGTGGCTGATGAAGTTGCTTATTACAGGGACTACCGGCTACATTGCTAAGAGGCTGGCGCTACAATTACTTGAGAATGACGAACACCATCTCGTATGCTGCGTGAGAGACTTGAAACGTATCCCTGACGAAATTGAAGAGCACCCCAGATGCTCCTTTATCAAGTTAGATTTCCTCAGTCCGGAACCTCATAAAATTCCAAAAGATATTGATGCTGCCTATTACCTCATTCACTCCATGTCGACAGGTTCAGCAGATTTTGAAGATTTAGAACGCCAGTGCGCCCTTAATTTCAAAAACCTTATAGAGGCAACTGAGTGCCGGCAAGTGATTTATCTCAGCGGAATTGTCAACGATGACTCTTTGTCCAAGCATTTAAAATCCAGATTGCAAGTAGAGCAGACGCTTCAATCAGAACACTACGGACTTACAACATTTAGAGCAGGGATCATAGTGGGTAGCGGAAGTGCTTCCTTTGAGATTATCCGTGACATTGTTGAAAAGCTTCCTTTTATGATCACTCCTAAGTGGCTCAATACCAAAACACAACCCATTGGAATTCGGGATGTGCTCTCGTATTTGTCAGAAGCTCTAGGCAAAGAAGCCTTATTCAACAAGTCCTACGATATTTTTGGTCCTGAAATACTTACTTACAAAGAACTGTTGTTACAGTTTGCTGAAGTAAGAGAGCTAAAAAGATATATTTATACACTGCCGGTTCTTTCACCAAAACTATCGAGTTACTGGCTCTATTTTGTCACCTCTACCTCTTTTCAGCTTGCGCAGGCGCTTGTAGATAGCATGAAGGTTGAAGTTATTGGAAAGGCAAGTGATATCAACACGCACATTAAGGTCAATCCTATGACCTACAAAAATGCGGTGCAACTGGCCTTCCAAAGAATACAACAAAATTCCGTCATTTCCAGCTGGAAAGACGCGGTAAGCAGTGGCGTTTTTAAAGATCAGCTGTCAAAACACATAGAGCTCCCGCAGTTTGGATGCTTTAAGGATGTGCGCTCACGGGCCATTATTGACGAAGATTACACACTGGACAAAATATGGAGCATTGGAGGTGAGAACGGCTGGTACAGCTTTAATTGGTTATGGCGCATCAGAGGATATGTAGACAAACTTTTCGGTGGCGTTGGCTTAAGGCGCGGGCGAACACATGAGGATTATTTAGAACCTGGTGATCCATTGGATTTTTGGCGTGTACTTTTTGCCGACCGGGAGGAAAAACGGCTCTTACTTTTTGCTGAAATGAAATTACCAGGAGAAGCATGGCTAGAATTTAAAATCGTGAAAAACAAACTGTTTCAGCGGGCAGTTTTCAGACCCAAAGGACTTTGGGGCAGACTTTACTGGTATATGGTATTACCCTTCCACGCTTTTGTGTTTAAAGGAATGCTAAATGCATTAATAGAACCGAAATGAAAGGTGTAAAAAAACAAAATTTACCAACAAAGATTTGTCTTGTTTGCCAGCGCCCATTTACCTGGCGAAAAAAATGGGCAAAAGACTGGGATAATGTAAAATATTGTAGCGAACGATGCAGAAGACAGAAGTGAAGAACCATTTGGTTTGGTTTAGAAATGATTTAAGAACACAGGACAATACAGCCCTGGTTGAAGCCTGTAAGAATGCCGATAAGGTATTAGGTGTTTATTGTTTGGATCCAAAGGACTTTCAAATTACAAACTATGGATTTAAGAAAACGGGGAAATACAGAGTAAAGTTTCTTTTAGAAACACTCTCTGATCTGAAAATGAATTTAGAAGCTTTGAACATTGATTTGTTGGTCTATCAAGAGGCACCTGCTTCGGTAATCCCGCAGATTTGTGAAGCTCATGAAATAACAGCCATTTTTTCGCAAAAGGAATGGACACAAGAGGAGCACAATTGCGAAGCAAAGGTTAGAGCATCTGTAGCCTCGCAAATTGATTGGCGTTCATTTTATGATCAGTTTCTTTTCCATCCTGAAGACATTAATTTCAATAGTTCCAAAACCCCGAAGGCATTTACAGTTTTTAGAAAAAAACTTGAGAAATATGTCTCAATCAGAACAGAGACATCAATAACTACACAGGCCGCTCACAATAGAATTGACAATACAACGCAAATACCTGAATTAGAGGACTTGGGCTATGAAAATTTTGAGAAACATCCAAAATCTGCTTTTCCTTTTAAAGGTGGTGAAACTCATGCACATGCAAGACTAGACGATTATTTTTTTGTTACAAAAAAACTAGGTTACTACAAGAAAACCCGAAATGGACTGGTTGGCGTAGATTATAGCTCAAAGTTATCACCCTGGCTAGCCAACGGCAGTATTTCAGCTCGAACCATCTATTGGAAAGTAAAACAATTTGAAAGAGATCATTACAAAAATCAGTCGACCTATTGGCTTGTATTCGAGCTGATCTGGCGTGATTATTTCAAGTACATATCCCTTAAGCACGGAAACCAGATATTCCAACTGAAGGGTATTCTGCAAAAGGATTACGAATGGTCCACCAATCAAATATTGATCGATCAATGGATCAATGGCGAAACTCCATCAGATTTTGTGAACGCCAACATGATAGAACTTAAGCAAAGCGGGTGGATGAGCAATCGCGGTCGCCAGAACGTGGCCTCCTATTTTGCCAAGGATATGAAACTGGACTGGCGGATTGGTGCAGCCTATTTTGAATCGATGCTTCTGGACTATGATGTTCATAGTAATTATGGAAACTGGATGTATGTAGCTGGTGTTGGTAATGATCCAAGAGATCGAAAGTTTAATGTAAATCTGCAGGCAGAGCGATACGATGGCAATTATCAATTCAGAAAAATCTGGTTACAACCGAGTTTATTTTAGACAGCCATCTGCAAAAAGGGTACAGTAATCCCATTTGAAAGCAGCGCTTAAAGCAATTTGAAGCTATGATCGACAACCTATAAAATGACAGACAAAGACATACATATCCTATTTCCTCATCAACTGTTTAAAGATTCAGAGGTTTTTAATCAAACGGACCAAATATGTTTGGTGGAAGAATTTTTATTTTTCAAACATTACAAGTTCCACAAGCAGAAAATTGCTTTTCACAGAGCTAGTATGAAGGCCTACCAGTCTTATCTGGAATCCAAAGGGAAAGAGGTAAGGTATATTGAAGCTAATGACGATCTTTCGGATGTACGAAAGCTTCTGGTAAAACTAAAAGAGGAAGGGATTAAAACCCTACACATTATAGATCCTACGGATAACTGGCTGGAAAAGCGCCTCAGGCAAACGGCTGGAGATCTACAAATCAAATGGTATGACAACACGTTGTTTATCAATTCTAAAGAAGAATTAAAGACGTTTTTCAA
>CAWZYX010000057.1:0-18519 GCA_963966315.1 uncultured Winogradskyella sp.
AATGAGGCCACCACCTTTGAATCCAATAAGGACCTTAAGGTAGATGGTGTGTTTTTACCCAAGGGCAGGTACACTCTCTGGACGGTACCCCGCGATAGCATGTGGACGGTGATGTTCAACACCCAGCAGTACGAATGGGGTGTCAATGAAAAAATGGAACCCATGTGGGATCCTAACTACGATTATTTAAACCTGGAAGTCCCGGTGGAACCACTGGACAAGGTGGTGGAAAAATTCACCATTGCCTTTGACAATACAACGGGGGATCTGGCGCTGACCATGGCCTGGGACCATACGAAAATCACCATCCCGATTACTTCCTATTAATACCGTGTTTTTTGTCTGAAAAAAAGTCACCCAAGAAATCAGCTTTACACGAACAACCGGGCATTGACGAGCCTTCAATGATCAGTTCGAAATCTGCTGCGACCATCAAAGCGAAGCGACAGAAAAAAATTGAAGTGGATGCCTTGTTTTCAGGAATTACATCCGGTGACCGTACCAGTCTAAGCAGGGCCATCACCCTTATCGAAAGTACCAATTCAAAGGACACAGACCGGGCCAATGCGCTTATCAACCGGTGCCTTCCTTTGGCCAATAAATCGATACGAATTGGTATCACCGGAGTACCTGGTGTGGGCAAGAGCACCTTCATTGAAGCACTTGGTATGCAACTGATCGAGCTGGGACACAGAGTTGCTGTGCTCGCAGTAGACCCCAGCAGCACGCTGAGCAAAGGCAGTATTCTCGGTGATAAAACGCGAATGGAAGATCTTGTTAAAAGCGATGAGGCCTTCATCAGGCCCTCTGCTTCCGGAAGCTCTTTAGGCGGGGTAGCACGTAAAACCAGAGAATCCATCATTCTATGCGAAGCGGCCGGTTTTGATGTGCTGCTTGTTGAAACGGTAGGGGTCGGTCAGAGTGAAACAGCGGTCCACAGCATGGTTGATTTCTTCCTTTTACTAAAACTGGCAGGTGCCGGTGACGAACTTCAGGGGATTAAAAGAGGCATCATAGAAATGGCCGATGCTATAGTGATCAACAAGGCCGATGGTGATAATCTGAGAGCGGCCAAACTGGCCAAAGTTGAGTTTAACAGAGCCCTGCATCTCTATCCACAGAAGGCTTCTGGATGGAGCCCTAAAGTGATCTTGAGCAGTGCCCTGGAAGCCACGGGGATCAAAGAGGTTTGGGAACTCATCACTACCTACGAAGAGCAAACCAAAGCCAATGGCTATTTTGAAAGGCATCGCCACGACCAGAGTTCCTACTGGCTTATGCAAACAATTGAAGAGCGCCTTAAATCGGACTTCTTTGATCGGGATGAGATCAAAAAGGCACTGAGGGAGCAACTAGACCTGCTTGAGGCGGGCAAAACAACGCCTTTTGCGGCTGCAGAACACCTCTTTACTTTAGACAAACATTAGCCTTTACAGCACCTTCCTCCTTCAAATCAATCCATGAAAGAGACCATCAGTATCATCGTTCCGGTTTTTAATGAAGCAGAGGGCATAGCACGTGCCGTGACATCCCTTACTACCTTTATTGATACTTCACCTCAGTTTAGCACTATCATTTTTGTAAATGATGGCTCTACGGACTCCTCACAACAACTTTTAAGCAAGTTTTGTGTGAAAGACCAGCGCCTGCGACTGATCGACCTAAAAAAGAACTACGGACTAAGTACCGCCTTAAAAGCCGGGTTTGACGCTGCAACCACCCCCTGGGTGGCTTACATAGACGCGGACTTACAAACCGACCCTAAGGACCTCCTGAGGTTTGTGGAGCACATGGATGATCATGACCTTATCACGGGAATCAGAGCCAAGCGACAAGACAGTTTTATTAAAAAGAAGTCTTCCCAATTTGCCAACTGGTTCCGTCAGTTATTTACAAATGATGGAGTGAAAGATACCGGCTGTCCTTTGAAGCTGATCAGGCGTTCTTACACAAACTCTTTGCTTTTTTTTGATGGCATGCACCGCTTTATTCCTGCCCTGGTTCAGTTACAGGGCGGCAGGGTACAGCAGATCGAAGTAGGCCATTACCCCAGAATCTCAGGCAGCTCCAAATTCAATATGTGGAACCGCAGTATCAGGCCCTTGACCGATTGTTTTGTTTTTTTATGGATGCGGCGTCGCTGGATCCGCTACAGTGAAGATGGTCATTGACCGCCAGAGAGCTTCCATTTGGCATCCATCCACTGCCATAACTTGTAAAATCCAAAACCCGACAAGGCACCAAAGGCCATCCCGCAAATGATGTCGAGAGGATAATGCACCCCCACGTAAATGCGACTATAGGCGACAAGAAAAGACCAGAACACCAGTAAAAAAATAAGGTTTTTAAAATAAGGACGTAAGAGAAGTCCCCCAAAAACAGCGGCTGCCATTGAATTAGACGAATGACCCGAAAAGAAACCATACTTACCACAGCGAGGCGCAATAAAGCGCAGCTGGTCCATAATATCTTCTGCGCCGCAGGGTCGGGGACGCATAAAGCCACTTTTGAACAAGTTGGTCACCTGATCGGTAAATGTGATCATTGCCACAATGAGCAAAATGATAAACAGCATAGGCTTCAACCCAATATGCCTGTATATAAAGTACAACAGCAAAGCGTAGAGAGGTGCAAAGGTGAGCTTATTTGTGATGAGCAACCACAATCCGTCCCAGGTCTCTGAACCAAGATTATTCAGGTATAGGAATAGCTCCGTATCGTATTCCAGTAGCGTGTTAATCATTCTGATTCGTATCGTTCGACTTCACGGTCATAAAAGTCTGTGGCAGCCTTGATGAAATTCTCGGCTTCAGTCTCCAATTCCTTCTGGTCCTCCTTATCAAACTCCTCCAACCATTCCACCTCATCGTTCTCGAGGTTGAGAATAAACCGTGGAAACTCGGTATGGATAATGAAGGTCGCATCGGGAAAATCTGTATTGTCTCCCAGTATAAACTTTGGTAGTGTCATTTCTTTTTGAATTACGGGTGCAAAGTAACAAAATAGTGCATTATTTATTGGCCTTTGATCAACTGCTTGGTTAAATAGTTGAATCGAATAAATAATAAGACTGCAGCCGCGCTGAGACCGGCCACCAGGCCAATCCAGATTCCCAAACTACCAAGAACCTCTTCTTTGCCAAGGAAAAAACTTATGGGAAAACCAATAACCCAGTAGGCAATAAAGGTGATGAGTGTGGGGATCCTGACATCCTGCAGCCCCCGAAGTGCTCCCAGAGCTATCACCTGAAGGCTATCACTTATCTGAAATACAGCGGCTGCAATAAGCAGAGTAGCTGCAATGCTCACCACTTCCCTGAGGTCTGCCGAACCCATGAGGTCTGCAGAGTTAATATACAGTTTGGGTAACCACTGATGGGCTACCGCAAAAAATACGGCAAATAGGAAGGCGAAGAGAGTGCCCAGTAAAAAAATAGACTCAGCAATTTGCCTCAGTGCTTTAAAATCCTTGAGTCCTTTTTGATTTCCCACTCGTACCATGGCGGCAACGCTGAGTCCCATGGCGACCATAAAGGTCATGGATGCCAGGTTGAGTGCGATCTGATTGGCCGCCTGAGCATTCTTACCCAGCAATCCGCTAAGCCAAATGGCAGCGGTAAAAATAGCAACCTCAAAAAACATTTGCATGGCACTTGGGAAACCCAGGTTGGTAAGTTTGACCAAAGGCTGTTTGTAAAGGTCCCAAAATCGTATACGAAGCACATAACTTTTACTCTTTTGCTGCTGTGCCAACAGGACCCATAAAAAGAGTAGCATGGCCACTCGGCTCACCAGTGTACCCACTGCCGCACCAACAATTCCCATTTCAGGAAAGCCCAGTTTCCCAAAGATGAGCACATAATTGACACCGATATTGACAATGTTGGCAATTAAGGTGGCATACATGGGGTATTTGGTCATGGATAAACCATCACTAAATTGCTTTAGCGCCTGAAACATAATGAGCGGTACAAGTGAAAAGGCTACAATATCGAGGTAAGGCCTGGCCAGCAGCACCACCTCCTCAGGTTGTTGCATCACGTCCATCAAGGGCTTGGCTAAAACAAGGGCAGCAAAAAGCAAAACGCCCACCAGGGTACATAAAAACATACCGTGTTTAAAGATGGACTTCCCTTTTGAAAAATTTCCTTCGGAGTCTGCTTCAGCCGCCAGAGGAGTTATGGCCGTTGAAAAACCTATTCCCAATGACATGGCAATGAATATAAAACTATTGCCCAGGGATACCGCAGCCAGTTCGGCAGCGCCCAGTTGCCCAACCATCACATTATCCACAAAGCTAACAAAGGTATGCCCCAACATCCCCAGCATTACCGGAGAAGCCAGTTTGAGGTTGTATTTGAATTCGCTGGTATACTGTCTCAATACCATCTGGGAGAAAAAGGTATTAGGGGTTAGTTTATTGAAGTAACGTGCTGTTGAGCTTCCCTGAACTCAGCGACCATTTCTTCAACGATCTCTTTTACCGATTTGACCTCATGGATCAAACCCGATACCTGTCCGATCTCCAGTTCGCCTTCCTCGAGGTCGCCTTCAAACATTCCACGCTTAGCACGTGCCCTGCCAAGTAGTTGCTTTAACTCCTCGGGGGTCGTTCCTTTTTGATACAGCTCCTGGATATCGTTGTAAAATTTATTTTTAATGAGGCGCACCGGTGCCAGTTCTTTAAGGGTGAGCTGGGTGTCCCCTTCTTTTGCCGCGACGATGGCTTCCTTAAAGGCCTGGTGAGCCGATGATTCCAAACTGGCTGCAAAACGACTACCTACCTGCACCCCATCTGCTCCCAGGACCATACAGGCCAGCATAGCCCCACCTGTAGCAATACCTCCCGCCGCAATTAGGGGAATATCAATACTCTCCTTTACCATAGGGATCAGGGTAAGGGTGGTGGTTTCGTCACGCCCATTGTGCCCCCCGGCCTCAAATCCTTCGGCCACAATGGCATCTACCCCCGCTTCCTGGGCCTTGAGAGCAAACTTCAGACTGCTAACCACATGCACCACCGTAATACCGCGCTCTTTAAGCCAGGTGGTCCAGGTCTTTGGATTACCGGCCGATGTAAAGACGATCTTTACACCTTCGTGAGCAATAATGTTCATGATCTCCTCGATATTGGGATAAAGCATGGGCACGTTCACCCCAAATGGTCGGTTTGTGGCAGCCTGACATTTTCTGATGTGCTCCCGCAGTACCTCGGGATACATGGACCCGGCGCCCAAAAGCCCAAGGATACCGGAATTACTGGCGGCAGATGCCAATCGCCAGCCGCTGTTCCAGATCATTCCAGCCTGCACAATAGGGTGTTCTATCTTAAAAAGTTGTGTGACACGATTTGCCATAAACGATGGATTTTATTGGCCTGAAAGGTACCAAAAAATTAACGGGTTTTATTAGGAGATGACACCGGACCCCAGCAGTTCGTCTTCCCGATACCAGGCCACAAACTGACCCTCTGTTATGGCCGATTGAGCTTCCTTGAATTCCACAAACAATCCGTTTGTCACCTTATGCAGTATGGCCGTTTGCAAGGGTTGCCGGTATCTGATCCGTGCTCGAACATTCATTGTCTGGTCTGTTTTCAAGGCCAGATCCTCGCGCACCCAGTGCAGCTCTTCATCGGAAACAAAGAGGACAGACCTGTACAGCCCGGGATGGTTTTTTCCCTGACCGGTGTAAATAATGTTGGAATCAACGTCGGTATCGATCACAAAAAGAGGTTCAACGGTGCCCCCAACGCCCAGGCCTTTGCGCTGTCCTTTTGTAAAGTAATGAGCTCCCTGATGTCGCCCCACTACTTTGCCAAAGGAAGGCTCTAATCGCGGTTTTTGAGAAGCATATTGAAGGGCTTCATATTTGTGGTCAAATGCACTTTGGGTCTGGTGAAAGACCTCGTGCGATTCTGGGATTTCAACAATATCTCCTGCTTTGGGTTTTAGTTGCTGCTGTAAAAATTCCGGTAAGCGCACCTTTCCTATGAAACAAAGGCCTTGAGAGTCCTTCTTTTCTGCAGTGATCAGACCCTGATTTTTAGCAATAGCCCTTACTTCTGATTTTTGAAGGTGACCGATAGGAAACAGTGCTCTGGACAATTGCTCCTGAGTGAGCTGGCATAGGAAATAGGACTGATCCTTATTGGGGTCTGCACCGGCCTTTAACTGATAAATGGTTTTACCCTCCTGTTCGAACTGATCCTTCTGACAATAGTGCCCTGTCGCAACAAAGTCTGCACCCAGTTGCAGTGCCATGTCCAGAAAAATATCAAACTTGATCTCCCTATTACAAAGCACATCCGGATTGGGCGTACGTCCTAACTCGTACTCTCGAAACATGTAATCGACAATCCGTTCCTTGTACTGTTTGCTGAGATCTACGGTCTGAAAGGGAATTCCCAGCTTCTCGGCAACCAGCATTGCATCGTTACTATCCTCCAGCCAGGGGCATTCGTCTGAGATGGTCACCGAATCATCGTGCCAGTTTTTCATGAATAGACCAATGACCTCATAACCCTGTTCTTTTAACAGGAAAGCTGAGACACTGGAATCAACACCACCGGAAAGACCTACTACAACCCGTTTCATAGTTTTATTGGCAAATACTGTAATCTGTTCGCAAAAAGGAATGCAAAATTACAAAAAACAGAAGTTAATAGCGTTTTTTTCAGGCTATTCTAATTTGGTCACAACATTGGTGCTGTGATTGATTTCCTTGTAGGCTTTGCCATTTTTGTAATAGGTCCATTTACCCCATTTTTTGTTGTCTTTGTACAGTCCTTTAGAAGCAATTTTTCCTCCCGGCTCAAAGTACTCTCCGGGGCCGGAGAGGACATCCTGCTCGTAGGTGAGCATTTTAAACAGCTGACCATCTTCAGCGTACCAGGAAACCTTACCCTGCAACTTGCCGTTTTTATAGGTACTGTCCTCGGCAAGCGTACCGTTTTTATAATAGACCTTCTTCTCGCCATCGAGTACACCATTGGTATTGTAGTTCTCAAGGATCATGACCTGATCTGAATTTTTGTGGTAATAGACCCAGGTTCCCGTATAGGTCTTTCCCTTCATCTGACCTTTACTGATGAGCCCTCCTGTTGAGGTGTAAAAAGAGACCTCGGCCACATCGGTATCCGGCCGGAATACCTTTACCGCAGAGAGCACACTTTTTCCCTGCGACAGAGTATAATAGTTAAAGGTGTCGATTTCTTTTCCGTGATTGAACTGCCCCGAGTAACGAATTTGGTCCGTTCCCTGAAAATTCTTGCTCCAGTACCCATGTCTCCTCCCCTGTTCGTCGAATTCATTAACCGGTTTCTGGGCAAAAGCGACTGTTAAACTTAAACTAAAAAAGATCAGTAACCTCATATTTGTTTAATTGTTTTTTAAATTTGTTCAACAAAAGCAAATGAACAAATAAATTAAACTCAAAACAATGAAAAATATTTTAAACACATTGAAACTGGCAGCCGTTTTTCTGGTGGTGATAGGTTTGAGCGGCTGTAGTGACGATGATTCTTATGGTGGTAGCGATATAGGTCTATCAACAACTGTTGTGGACGTGGCGCTCGACAACAATTTAAACCTCTTAGCTGAAGCTCTGATTAGTGCAGATTTAGTGACTACTTTAGAAGGTCCAGGACCATTTACTATTTTTGGTCCCACGGATGAAGCCTTTCAAAACTTATTAGATTCAAACCCAGACTGGAATGGATTGTCGGACATTCCGGCTGACCTTTTGGAAAATGTTCTATTAAATCACGTCATTATTGGTTTAAATATTGAATCAACTGATTTGGTAGCAACAGAACAAGGCTATGTGTCTACTGCTGCTGTTGGTCCTAATAATACAAATCTAAGTTTGTACTACAAGGTGGATGGTGCAGTTCTTATTAATGGTTCCTCTGAAGTGACTATTGCAGACCAGGAAGCGACTAATGGAGTGGTTCACATCGTTGACGAGGTGATCTTACCACCTTCCATCGCCACATTTGCTACCAGTAATGACGCATTGAGCAGTCTGGTTGCTGCATTGGAACTGGCAGACACCGGTTCGCCAACAGTACCATGGATTGATACCGTTTCGGATGGTGAAGCTGGACCGTTTACAGTATTTGCTCCAACCAACGAGGCCTTTGCTGACCTGTTACTGGAGTTAGACCCCAGTGGAAATACAGGCCTTGGTGATTTAGATCCGGCTACGGTTGATGCCGTATTGACCTATCATGTAGCAGGTACTAATTTGCAGTCTAACCAGTTACCTAACGGTAATTTGAGTGTCCTTGGCGGTGCGATCACTACAGATACAGGAGATCTCACCATCACTGACGCCAATGGCCGTGTTAGTAATATCCTTGTGAGTTTGATCGATATACAAGGTACCAATGGAGTGGTGCATGTTATTGATAAAGTGATCTTACCTCCGCAGGAATAAAGTTGGAAAATCGAGGCTGATTACCTCATTTTTATATTGATTGATTTAGTTAGTGAGAAACCCCTCCGAAAGAGGGGTTTTCTCTATTGGCGGTATGCCGTCAATTTTCAAGAGGGGGTTCTTGAGGCCTTAGGAACCAAAAAATGTAAGAGCACTCAGGTAGGTTTTGGTAAAAAGTTAAATCATAAGATTTTCAGTGCTTTATCCATGGAACCTTACCGTTCATCGATGTTTTTGAGAAATCTGTTTGTTAAAGTTATAATAAAAAACAGTCGCTTGAAGATCTTTTGTTTAACCTTTTAAGTAGATTTGTTCCACAATAAAATAAATTGTCAAACAAATTAAACTCAAAAAAAATGAAAATTATTTCAAAAACATTGAAGCTACTGCCGATAGTATTATTGGTTTTAGGTGTATCCGGATGTAGCGATGATGATGATGGTGGCAGTGCCCCTGTGTGTACTGCAGACGCAGGAACATTAACTGCAAATGAAACGCCTGTAACACTTTCAGGTGGAACAGCAACGATTAGCGCTACTCCAAACGGAGATAGTACTGTACCTTCTAATTACGAAGTGACTTATGTCTTAACCTCAGGATCTAGCTTAGTAATTGAAGATGCCGGAGCCAATCCAAGTTTCAATGTCTCAGAAACTGGCTCTTACACCATACATACCTTGATCGCAGAGACGTCTGATACAAATGACCCTAATTACTTAGATCTAAGTGTCATAGATTTTGGTACAACTACAGGAGGAGATGTTCTAGGTATTATTAATGATAATGATATTTGTGCCGATTTAGACGTAACCGGAGCTCCAATTGAAGTGATCGCTTCTATAGTTGACATCGCCGACAGTGTTGGACTAACGATCTTAAGCGACGCTTTAGAATTATCAGGCCTTGATGCTGCTATTGACGGATTCTTAAGAAATGGGGATGAATACACCGTATTTGCACCAACCGATGATGCCTTCGTAGCATTATTGAATGCCGTTCCAGAATGGAATAGTTTGGAAGATATTCCTGCTGAAACTTTAGAAGCGGTCTTGTTATACCATGTACTTGGGTCTACAGTACAAGCTCAGGACATTGTAGGTGCAGGTGAAGGATATGTTCCGACCTTATCTACAAATGGCCCAGGTGACACTGCATTAAGTGTATATTTCAACTTTGTTGATAGTACTGTTGAGCTTAACGGTGGTTTCGATGCTGCTAAAGGTGCTGATGTAATTGACGCTGACACCAATGTAGGAAATGGTGTTATTCATGTGATTAACAAAGTATTATTATTACCAACCATAGCAGATTTTGCACTTGCTAATCCTGAATTAGAATCATTGGTTGCAGCCATTCTAAGAGCGGATGAAGGAATGAATAGTATTAATTGGTTAAACGCAGTAAGTGATCCTGAGAATACATTAACGGTATTTGCACCGGTAAATGCAGCCTTTGTGGAACTGTTAACCGATTTAGAATTACCTCTTGATCAGGTACCACCTGAGGCAGTTAATGATATTTTAGAGTTACATGTTGTTAGTGGTGCCAATGTTCAATCATCAGGCCTTGGTGACCTAAACGGCGTTATCCCAACTATAGGAGGTGACCTGGATCTAGATGGTACCGTCATTACAGATGGCGATGGAAATACAATTAATATTTTAGCCCCAGAATTAGTAGATATACAGTCTGTAAACGGTGTTGTACACGTCGTGGATTTTGTAATCCGTTCAGCTGTTGAATAATTTATAAGTAAGAAAATCGAGGCTGATTACCTCATTTTTATATTGATTGATTTAGTTAGTAAGAAACCCCTCTCTTGAGGGGTTTTTTAGTATCTTACCCTTGTGAATCCCGGTAATTTAAGAGCACCCTTTCCCAGCTTCTCCCTTGCAAGCATAAAATTTTTACTCATGCTCATCGCTCTTGTTCCTGTTGCACATTTAAGTGCCCAAGCGGACTGCGATTGTAAGAGCGACCTTAACTATCTGAACCGCCTTATTCAAAAAACCCCTGCTTATAAAGCCCGCACATCAGCCTATACAAGTGCCTATAATGCAGCCCTGGCCCAGGCATCCGACAAGATCTCATTATTCAACTGTTTCGAACTTATAAATACCGTATTACTGAGCCTTGAGGACTGGCATTTGACTGTGATCGAAGCCAGCAAAGACGAAGTGTCTGAATATCAAACCCCCTATCCTGTCTACAAGGGTCCTTTAGAGGATCTGGAGGAAGAACTGAGGCAAAAACCTGAGTCGGCCATTGAAGGTATCTACCATATAGGTGGTCGTCTACTCTACGGTCTTGTTTTTAATGCGGAGCAAAACCGTTACCTCGGTGTGGTACTGGATAGCCAGACGGACCTCTGGAGCAGAGGGGATGTCATTTTGAAGTTGATCCCGGTCTCACAATCCTCCTTTAAACTGATCGGGGCCCAGTTTCCAACAAAACGTCTTATCAGTTATACAGAACGTATTAATCAGGGAATGTTCCTGCGTTCAGGGTTCAGAAAAGATACCAGTATCACCTATTATAATAGAACACCCTACCCCAAAGAACAGTTTTTGTGGAAGAATATAGATCCTGAGATCGACTATATTAAGGTCGGAAGCTTTAGTTCCTACTATCCACTCCTGGGGGAAGCGGAAGCATTCTATAAGCACCTGGAAGGACAGCCGAATAAACCTCACCTTATTCTGGACCTTAGAGACAACGGTGGTGGAGGCGATCGCAACTCTGATCTTTTGTACAAAGTCCTGAAGCCCTATCTAAGAAAAAATAGCCTGCACGTTATTACCAACGCCAGTACGGGTAGTAATGCCGAACAGTTCGTTCTTAAACTGAAGGAATTCGATCGAGTACGCACCTACGGAGATATTACGCGTGGAGCCCTGGCTTATGAAATTAAACCCGATGACTATCACACCCTGCCTTCCTCACAATTTACGGTGGTACTCACCTCCAGGGTGTACAAAAAGTACCTGCCTTTTGAAACCAAAGGCATTGCCCCGGACCAGCTCCTTGACTACGAGCGCAGTTGGATTGATACAGTGGTACGATCCATAAAAATCAGGACGGACTGAGTTATATTTTGATTTAAGTGTCCTATAGAGCCTCTTACTTCCTTAAAATGGGATCCTTAGGAGACCAGCTGACCATCGCTTATTAAAATGACATGTCTCAAGCTACGGTCGCACAGTGTTAAGGAAGGTTATTTAGTGTTAAGCCGTTGTACTCTTATCGCTCAAAACACTTAACATTGTACCATCAATCAAGAAATAATCATTCGTTTAGTCACCTTTCATTCACTAAATCAAAAAAACCACCTCAATGAGGTGGTTTTTTAATGGCTTATAAACTTATCGTTTCTTTTTACGCTGTTGTTCCTGCAGGTTCTTTTGCTGCTCCGCCTGCTCCATCATCTGTTTCATCTTTCTCTGGAAACGGTTCTCTTTTTTCGGCTTGGCCTTGTTCACCTCAATCTTCTCCAACACCTTGTCCTCGTCTATGATATAATTTTTGATCACGATCATGATCCCAATAGAGATCAGGTTGGAAATAAAGTAATACAAACTCAATCCCGAGGCATAGTTGTTAAAGAAGATGAGCATAAGGAGTGGAGAGAAGTAGATCATATACTTCATCATCTTGGTCATGTCCGGCATACCTTCCTGCTGTGGTTGGGCCTGAACCTGTTGCCCGGTGGTCATTTTCATATAAAAGAAAATAGCGATGGCTGCCAGGATTGGAAATAAACTAACGTGATCCCCATAAAACGGAATATGAAATGGCAATTCTAGAACGGTATCATAGGAACTTAAATCATCGGCCCAGAGGAAACTCTTTTGTCTGAGGTCAAAGGCTGATGGAAAGAACATAAACAGGGCATAAAAAACAGGTATTTGCATAAGTCCGGGTAAACATCCACTAAGCGGACTGGCACCAGCCTTACTCTGTAAGGCCATGGTCTCCTGCTGTGCCTTTAATTTGTTGTCCTTGTACTTGGTTCTGATAGCATCTAATTCCGGTTTTAGAATACGCATCTTGGCCTGGGACAAAAACTGTTTGTACTGCACAAAGGAAAGCACAAGCTTTACCAGAATGGTCATGACAATGATGGCAATTCCGTAAGGCAGGAAGCCGCTCAACCAGGAGAAAAGAGGTATGAACACTGCCTTGTTGATCCACCCAAATATTCCCCATCCAAAAGGAATACTCTTCTCCAGACCCCTGTCGTATTGCTTGAGGACTTTTGCATCGGTAGGACCATAGAAAAGCCCTAACTTGGAGTTGAGCCCACCGTCGCTGTATTCCAGGGGAACCTTAGCGGTGTACATTTTGGTAAAGACAGTGTCAATTTCTTCGTCTTCTACCAAATCCATGGAAGTCATGGAAACCTGTTGAAAGCTGTCTTCCGCCACGAGTATGGAACTGAAAAAGTGCTGTCTGAAAGAAAACCAATCTACATCCTGCTCTACCTCCTCATCATCTCCCATCTGTGCCAGTTTATCGATCTTGTCCTCGTCATGCAGATAGGTTAAACGTGTGTATCTGTTCTCGTAACTGATGCTCTTATCGTTTCTAAATGATTTTTGTGCCCATTCCAGATCAATAGGCTGAGAGGTATTGAACACCCCGTTAAGCCCTTGTGAGCGAATGGAAAAATCGATCATATAGTCCTTCGGTCTCAGTTCATATCGGTATTCCAAATAGGCTGTTTCAGAGACCTTTAGCTTCATTGACACCACAGTGTTCCCGGATTGCTGAGTGACGGTTGGCTGAAAGAACAAATCCGCTGTATTGAGATTGCGATTGTCCGAAGTACCAAAACTAAGGTTGAATGATGCGTTATTATCCTTGACCAGGTAAATGGGTTGTTCGTCGTAGTCGACAAACTCCTTTAATCTCACTTCGGCCAGATGGCCTCCTTTATTGCTAAACTTTAGTTCAAAGACCTCGGTTTCAACGGTTGTGAGTTGGTCCTTGGCACTTGGCAAGGTTGCCGAATAACCAAATGCACCCAACTTATTCATCACAGCCAATTGCTGCACAGAATCCATTGCACTGTCATTGGAATAGTCTTCGGCAGTGGTCTGTTTAACCTCAGTTGCCGGCTTTTCGGACTGTTCTTCTGCAGCGAGTTGCTCCTGCTCTGCCTGCTTCTGGGCTTCGATCTCCTCTGGTGTGGGTGCCTGGGTATACATGATCCAGATCAGGATCCCAAATATTAAAACGAATCCGATTATTGAATTTAAATCAAGTTTCTTTTCTTCCATGTTCGTAAAGTATTTCCCGGAGTAACTCTTGCTTGTTCGTTACATATGGTTTAAGCATGGCAATAAGCCTTCCAGGATCCTCGTCTATGCCATAGTGGCACTTTTCTTTTTTTGATGGTGTTTTTGCGCCGCAGCTACAAACGCGACAAAAAGCGGATGCGGGCTGGCCACTGTACTCTTATATTCCGGGTGGTATTGGACTCCAACAAACCACTCATGATTGGGAAGCTCAATTATTTCGACCAAGCCTGTATCCGGATTCGTACCGGTAGCCTTCATCCCGTGTTTTTCAATTTCATCTTTGTAGTTATTGTTGAACTCGTAGCGATGACGATGACGTTCCATGATCTTATTGGTACCATACACCTCAGAAACTATACTTTTATCCTCAAGTTCACAAGCCCAGGATCCCAATCGCATGGTTCCTCCCTTGGCTACCACATCTTTTTGAGACTCCATAAGATCAATTACAGGATGTGGTGTCTGTTCGTCCATTTCGGTAGAATTAGCACCCTTTAATTTAAGTACGTTACGCGCAAACTCAATCACCGCCATTTGCATTCCCAAACAAATACCCAGGAACGGAATGTTCTGCTCCCTCACGTACTGCACCGCCTTGATCTTCCCTTCAATGCCCCGTTCGCCGAAACCCGGTGCGACCAACACACCATCAAGATGTTTGAGTTTATGGGCTGCATTGCGTTCGGTGAGGTATTCTGAATGTATGGGCTCTACATTCACCTTCACTTCATTGACAGCTCCTGCATGAATGAAGGACTCTAAAATGGATTTATAAGAGTCCTGTAATTCCACATACTTTCCAATGAGTCCTATGGTCACCTCAGACTTCGGATTTTTATGTCTTTGAAGAAATGAATTCCAAAATTCAAGATCACAGGTACCGCTTTTGAGCTCTAGTTTATCGAGGACCACCCGATCCAGACCTTCCTCAAGCATCATGTTAGGTACGTCATAGATGGTGGATGCATCAATTGACTGTATAACCGCTTCTTTTTTCACATTACAGAAACGAGCTAGTTTGGTGCGTATGCCATCGTTTAATTCGTGCTCTGTTCTGCACACAAGTATATCTGCCTGAACCCCACTTTCCATGAGGGTTTTAACGCTGTGTTGTGTGGGTTTGGTCTTTAATTCGCCTGCTGCCGACAAAAACGGAACCAGGGTCAGATGAACAACCAGCGCATTGTGTTCGCCCAGATCCCATTTCAACTGACGCACTGCTTCGATGTAAGGCAGGGATTCTATATCACCAACCGTACCTCCTATTTCAGTAATTACAATATCGTATTCTCCGGAGTTTCCGAGGATCTGAATGCGGTGTTTTATTTCATCGGTAATGTGTGGAATCACCTGAACGGTTTTTCCCAAAAACTCTCCACGGCGTTCCTTCTCTATGACGCTTTGGTAGATTCGTCCAGTGGTTACATTATTGGCCTGTGATGTAGGCACATTTAAAAATCGCTCATAATGTCCCAGATCCAGATCAGTCTCAGCCCCATCATCGGTGACATAACATTCTCCATGCTCGTAGGGATTAAGGGTGCCAGGGTCTACATTGATGTAGGGATCGAGTTTCTGAATGGTTGTTTTATATCCCTGAGATTGTAGTAGTTTGGCAAGTGAGGCAGCAATAATTCCTTTTCCTAATGAAGATGATACTCCGCCTGTAACAAAAATATACTTGGTAGCTGTAGACATGATGCGTTATTAACGCAGGCAAATTTACAAAATTAAACGAGTTAACAAGCGTTTTTAGAACCTTAGTTACCCAATGAAAGTCATCCATTATCAGAGTTTTTCTCTTGAAATTTCGGGGTGAGAATAGGCTTTAAGTGCGTTTAATGCCTGCCTCACGTCTTTGTTCCATTGTAACTGTGATCCCTCCTTCAGGGAATGATCGGTCTCTTTATCGTACAAACGTTGCATGCGGTCCAAATCCAGATTGATTCGGTTGTATAACTCCTGGATACGTTGTTTGAGATTGTTGTCTATGCGAAGAGCGCTGAGTTCCTTTCTGAATTTCCTGGCGTGTAGCTCGGTGATATC
This sequence comes from uncultured Winogradskyella sp., assembly GCA_963966315.1. GTDB lineage: Bacteria > Bacteroidota > Bacteroidia > Flavobacteriales > Flavobacteriaceae > Winogradskyella_A. The sequence continues at coordinate 15,785 of CAWZYX010000057.1, forward strand.
AAAATGCAATTGTTCGTGCTTTAAAACAGTATCTTTTTTTGCTAAAGTCTTAACCCACGATTTATCCGGATAAAATTGTGCTTCTACCCTCGCTGTAAAACTGATAATGGTATTATTAGACTGCTTGACCCGGTAACCAAATGTGAGACCGGACGAAGTGATGGCCACAGCTTCTGCCTTTGTATCTGCCACTGCTTCAAAATCACTCCAACTGAGTAGTGATTCAGAATCCCAGGAGATGGGTTCGTTTTGAGCTCCAAGAGACCAAAGGCATACTTGCATCAATAAAAACATCAATGCTCTTAGTCTACTCATTGCCAGTTAAAAATTATCTCTTTTTCAATTTCGGGATTCAGGCTGTTGATCACAGGGCAGGTCAATGCCGTTTTTTCCAGGATCTTTTGCGTTTTAAGGTCTACCTTAAGGGACATGGATATAACCACTTTTACCTTTGAGATCCGACGCGGATCACTGGCCATGAACTTGGTGACCTCTGCGGTACTTCCATCTAACTGCAGGTGTAAAGTGGCAGCTTTGATTCCCATGACCGTGAGCATGCAGCTGGCAACAGCAGTCGCTAGGGTATCGGTGGGCGAGAAAGCGGCACCCTTGCCATTATTGTCCACAGGTGCGTCGGTAATAAATGTATTTCCCGATCTCAGGTGCTCACACTCTGTGCGCAGATCTGAAATATAAGTTACTCTTGAAGTCATCAGTCGATCTTAATTATTTCTAAATCCCGGTATTGTACGATGTAGCCTGTTTGGTTGATATAGCCTCCAAAGGTATCGGGCACATAGCTGAATTTATTTTCAATGTACTCTGTTTCGTAGGGCTGGTTGAGGGTTCGTAGCAGTTGGTCTTCGGAACTAGCCAGCCGCAGGAGCACATCGAGAGTCAGATCAAAGCCCCTGATAGCATACTTACTTGGATTTACACCAAAACGCTTTTTGTATGCACTTATAAATCCATTTGTTTGGTTGGCACCTGTAAACCTGTTAACCGATACATAGGTAAAATTGAGGTTGGAAAGGTGATTATTGTCTACTTCTTCTCCTTCAAATGCCCTGTTGTGATTGGTCGTAGTGAGTAAGATTTCCACATCTTCAAGAAGTAAGCCGTTAAGCATACTGATGACGTTGGAGGCAAATCCCCTGTTCTGCGTTTCGAGAAAAACAATGTTCTTCCCTGGAACAAATACATCTTCAAGGTCCTGGGGAACAATAAAAAACGCATCCTGTTCATCTTTATTGAGATTTGAAAAAATCTGTCGAGCCGCAGGGAAATCATTTTTAATGGCGTTACTCACGGCACGATGGCTGCGGTCTGCGATGATTATAACCTTATTTATAGTGGAGTCTGCCTTGATGTGTTTGATCATTTTATTGCTGACAAAATCACTCTTGGGCAGGGTCTGGACGGTATTAGAATACAGTTTTGACGGTTTGGAAAAGGGGCTGAACAAGGCAACAGAATCTTTCTGGTGTTCCTGAGCAAACCTATCGAAATTACGAGCTACCAGAGGACCGATCACCGCGTCGTAAACTGCAAAGTCGTGCTCGTTTGAAAGTTCAGTCACCTTAGATATTTGTCTTTGCGTATCATAAACATCAAGTTTCGTGGAAATTCCAAGGCTTTTAGCAGAATCCAATGCCATGAGAACACCTGCATGAAAGTCCAGTGTTATGGACAATAATCGGTCTGTTTTGATCAACTCTTTTGTTTCACCAATAGAATCGGTATCGATTTTATGCAGTTGAAATGGAAGAAGGACTGCGATGTTCTTTTCTTCAAAATTGACGAGCTCTCTGGTTAAATCTCTGGTCAGAGCAGTAGGTGCCGCCAGCGTTGTGTTAGTATCTGATGGCACTTTCAGGATCATGCCGGCTTTAAGCCCATCTTCCCTGAGCTCAGGGTTCAAAGCCTCGAGCTCTTCCTGCGTTAACCCCAGTTTTATGCCTAGTCTGTAAAACCCCTCTTTTGGTTGTACCTCATAGTAATTGTAAGCCGCATCAAAATCCTTCTCCTCATTATTGGCAATATTAGGTACATTAAGTATGTCTCCAGGTTGCAACACCTCATTCATCTGAGGGTTTAGAGCCTCCAGATCACTCACGGTGATGCCAAACTTGTACGCTACTCGCCATTTGCCTTCTTTTGGTCTTACCGCATATTTTCTCAGTGTGTTGTCATAGCTTACATCGTTAATGATGGTTTTATACCTCGGTATCCTGACTTTATCTCCCTTTTTGAGTTGCTCCGAATACAACCGCTGGTTGTATTTTTTTAAATCGTCTATGGTGATATCGTATTTTTTTGAAATACTGTAAAGGGTTTCTTTTCTTTTCACCTTATGCGTTCGATAGCCGATCACTTCTTTGGTAATGGCTTCCAAAGGCTCATTTTTAACTTTGGAATTAGGGATGATCAATACCATACCAGGCTTAAAGTCCTTGAGTGCGTCAGGATTGAGGGCATAAATATCGTAGGGGCTTACCAGGTATAGTTTGGCAATTTCCTCTATGCTCTCTTCTTGCTGTACTTTATGGGTTTTTAATTCCTGACCATAAAAACTCGTGTAAAGGAAGAGACAAAAAAGAAGGATAACTGTTCTCATATTATAAGTGCGGTAGAATTTGGTTCAAATCTCATGCCAAAACTATTCCCATTCTATGGTTGCGGGAGGCTTGGAACTGATATCATATACTACTCTATTAACGCCTTTTACTTTATTT
>CAWZYX010000058.1:0-18469 GCA_963966315.1 uncultured Winogradskyella sp.
CTATAAGAGTGGCCGTCTTTTGCCGTATGATATCGTAATAGACCTCCTCGGTGATATCAAGCTCTCTGGCTTTTTCAATCTGAAGTAGTTCACCTTCACTCATCTCCTTTACAGCGACGGAGATGATCTTAAGCAGATCAAAATCATTATTGTCTATAGAAAGCAGTAAGCCTTTAGACAACAGGTAATCCCCAATCAACACGGCTATTTTGTTTTTCCATAAGGCATTAATGGAGAAAAAGCCTCGCCTTCGGTTACTGTCGTCTACTACATCATCATGAACTAGTGTGGCTGTATGGATTAACTCTATCACCGATGCACCTCTGTAGGTCCGTTCACTAATGTTCCCGTTATTAAGCATTTTGGCGACCAGAAAAACAAACATAGGACGCATTTGTTTTCCTTTTCTATTGACAATGTAGTGGGTGATCCTGTTGAGCAAGGCCACATTACTGGACATAGACAATTGGAACTTTTGTTCAAAAAGATCCATCTCAAAAGCGATAGGCTGCTTTATCTGTTCTGTAATTTTCAAATGCTCAGTTTGAAGGCAAAATTAAGGATAAAGGTTATTTTAACGGAAAAAGTTGATCATTATCTGAATGAATACCGCTTGTGACATTAATTTATTAATTTTAAAACTTGTTAATTATAGGCCATTACAAGAGGTTTGGGCTATTAGGCTATATTGAACTAAATCAAATTTTAACCATTCTTTCAAATAAGACAGCGCATGAAAAAAATTACATTCATTTTAATTTTTTTGGTTTCATTTACCGGTTTTACTCAACAACTTATTTCCTTTGAATCTGGTGAAGGGTATAGTCTAGGTGATGTAAACGGACAGGACAATTGGACGGTTTCACTTTTTGGTGGTACCCAGAGCATAGAAAATCAATTTGTATCGGATGACATCGCGTCGGACGGTAGTTTTTCACTCAAATTAGATAACGAGCCCGCTTTTGCAGCTCAACCCATCAGAAATGTGGGTGCATTTTATGCATTTGATTCGGCCATCACTCCCAGCGGTCTTACTTTATCCTTTGATATCAACATCAGTGAATTAACGGGTACTGCCAATGGCACCACCTATGAAGTTGGTTTTGATAATCCTGGGGCCAATGCCACCATCACCAGCGTAGGCATTAATACAGATGGCAGTGTGAATATTTACAACAACCCGGAAGCAGATGGCAGCGGTACTGTGCAGTTCACGCCTACCGGAGATCAGCTCGCAGAAAATACCTGGTATAATTTCAGGTTTGAGATCAGTGGTTCGGACCTCGAAGTATTTCTAGATGATGTGTCCATCTACACCGGATTCGTTGGCACCCCAAATACAGACATTACCAGAGCGGTTTGTGTTCATGATAATGAAGGGGGATTCTTTTATTTTGACAATTTTAGAATTGATAACGAGTCTTTATCGGTTACAGATCTTGTTGCCGAAGAGACTTTCGACTTCAGATATGCCTCCAGAACCAAAGAGCTTTTGCTGGAGTCACCTTCCGTAATGATGGATCATCTGAGGTTGTACAATATGATGGGTCAGGAAGTTTTAAGCCGACCGCTTTCAGGACATAGCCAGCAACTTGGTATTGAAAACCTGTCCAACGGGATTTACATCGCTCAGGTCACCCTGGATGGAAGGATCGAATCATTTAAGTTTTCCAAAAATTAAGAGATCAAATACAAAAAGAAAAGCGGCTCAAAAGGGTCGCTTTTTTTTAGGCCTTATTGGCCAATTGACCACAGGCCGCATCAATGTCCTTACCTCGGGACCTTCTAATGGTAACCACAATGCCATTGCGTTCTAACTGTTTAACATACTCCTGAATGGCTGATTCATCGGCTTGCTGAAACTCACCATCATCAATAGGGTTGTACTCAATAAGATTGACCTTGCTGGGTGCAAATCTGCAGAATGCAACGAGCGCATCAATGTCTTTCTGGCGGTCGTTGATCCCTTTCCAGACCACATATTCGTAGGTGATCTTTTTTCCTGTTTTCGAATACCAATACTTAAGCGCCTCTCTCAGGTCTTCGAGTGGAAATGTCGCATTGAAGGGCATGATTTCGGTACGCACTTCATTAATAGCTGAGTGCAAGGAGACCGCCAGGTTAAACTTAACCTCATCATCTGCCATCTTACGGATCATTTTAGGCACGCCTGAAGTGGAAAGGGTAATGCGCTTTGGTGACATGCCCAGTCCTTCCTTTGAGGTGATCTTATCAATAGCCTTAAGTACGTTGTTATAATTCATGAGAGGCTCGCCCATTCCCATAAACACAATATTGCTTAGTGGCCTGTCAAAATAAAGCCTGCTCTCATTATCGATGGCCACTACCTGATCATAGATCTCATCTGCATTAAGATTGCGCATTCTTTTAAGTCGGGAAGTAGCGCAAAACCTGCAGTCGAGGCTGCAGCCAACCTGAGACGAAACACAGGCTGTCGTGCGGGACTCGGTTGGGATTAAAACCGACTCTACGATCAGATCATCATAGAGCCTCACAGCATTTTTTATGGTCCCGTCTGCGCTGCGCTGCATCTGATCGACCTTAATATGATTGATCACAAACTGTTCCTGAAGCATTTCGCGGGTATCCAGGGAAATATTGGTCATGTCCTCGAAGCTGTGGGCCGATTTTTGCCAAAGCCACTCATACACCTGATTACCCCTAAAAGCCTTGTCACCTCTGGCGACGAAAAAATCTCTCAACTGTTCTCTCGTGAGGGCCCTTATGTCCTTTTTTCGATCCATAATCGTCAAAAATAGGTATTCTGCAGTTTGTTAAGGAATAAAAAAGGCTTCTCGTTTGGAAGCCTTTACTATAATTCAGTGTTTAGATGATGAGCATGGCATCGCCGTACGAATAAAAACGATACTTCTCCTTTACTGCCACTTCGTAGGCATGTTTTGTAAACTCATGACCTGCAAAAGCCGAAATCATCATTAACAAAGTTGATTTTGGTGTATGAAAATTAGTAATCATCGAATTAGCTATGCTAAAATCGTATGGTGGAAAAATAAACTTATTCGTCCAGCCCTGATACGGGTTCAGGTGTCCGTCTGAAGAAACCGAGCTCTCAATAGTTCTCATAGAGGTAGTACCAACAGCACAAACCCGTTTTTTTTGGTCTATTCCTTTGTTCACAATATCTGCAGCGCGCTGACTGATATAAATCTCTTCACTATCCATTTTATGCTTGGAAAGGTCCTCAACCTCCACAGGGTTAAAGGTGCCAAGCCCTACATGTAAGGTCACCTCGGCCATGTCAACACCTTTTATCTCCAGGCGCTTTAAAAGATGTTTGGAAAAGTGAAGACCCGCTGTTGGGGCGGCAACAGCTCCCTCATTCTTAGCAAAAATGGTCTGGTAGCGTTCCTGATCTTCCGGCTCTACATCTCTTTTAATGTATTTTGGCAGGGGAGTTTGCCCCAGTTCATTTAATTTATTTCTAAAATCGGAATAGGATCCGTCATACAAAAACCTTAGTGTTCTTCCTCGCGATGTGGTATTATCGATCACTTCGGCCACAAGCGTCTCATCCTCACCAAAATAAAGTTTGTTTCCAATCCTGATTTTTCGAGCAGGATCAACCAGTACATCCCAGAGCCTTTGTTCTTCATTCAGCTCCCTTAACAGGAAAACTTCAATTCTGGCCCCTGTCTTTTCTTTATTTCCGTATAACCTTGCCGGAAACACTTTGGTGTTGTTTAAGATCATAACATCACCTTCGTCAAAGTAGTCAATCACATCCTTAAACAACTTATGCTCAATGGTTTCATTAGCACGGTCAAGCACCATTAGTCTTGACTCATCTCTGTGTTCAGAAGGGTATTCAGCCAAAAGTTCGTTAGGGAGGTTAAAATTGAAGTGTGATAATTTCATAGAATGTACTTATTTTTTTGAAGCTGCAAATATACAACCCCAAACCACCCTTTGTCAAGGATATTGAGTATTATTTAAACAGCACACCCAGGTGAGAGAGATCATCCCAGAAGTCCGGATATGATTTTGAAACCACTGAAGGGTCTTCAATACTGATAGCTCCTGAAAGTGCCAATGGGGCAAAGGCCATGGCCATCCGATGATCGTTATAGGTCGTAATTCTCTGATCTGCCCGCATTGAACTTGATGCCTTTAGGGTTAGAGAATTCTGAGTAACCTCTATGGAGGCTCCTAGCTTGCTGAGCTCTACCTGAAGAGCCGTCAGTCGATCTGTTTCCTTGATTTTTAAGGTATGGAGTCCGGTAAGGTGGCAGGGGCTTCCCAACCCAAAACAGCTCACAGCAATGGTCTGGGCAATATCCGGAGCATCTGACAGGTCCAACTCCAACTGCTGTTTTGAGGCTGGTGCTGTTTTTCTAATGTTGATCCCCTCTTGGGTGAATTCAGTATCTACACCAAAAGATCTATATATGCTCTGCACAACCGAGTCTCCCTGAAGGGAGTTTTTGAAGTAATGATTTAAATGGATTTCTGTTCCAACACCAGAAAGGGCAATAAGACTGTAAAAATAAGAGGCCGAAGACCAGTCGGACTCTATGGTAATAATCTTTTCTTCGTCCAATCCGGCCAGTGGGTGAACCACAATTGTATCACCAATAAACTCTGTTAGTACCCCCAATCGGTTCAGTAAAGAAAGGGTCATCTCAATATAGGGTCGTGAGGTGATGTTTCCCAACAACCTCAACCGAAGACCCTTTTCCAGAGAAGGCCCTATGAGTAAAAGGGCTGAGATGTACTGACTGCTCACGCTAGCCTCAAGCTCGACATAGTTTCTGGTCAATCTGCATCCGTTGATATTCAAGGGCGGATAGCCTTCCATCTCCGCATATTGAATATCAGCCCCCAGGTCTTTCAGCGCCTTCACCAGTACTCCTATCGGGCGTTCCTTCATGCGGGAACTCCCGGTTAAACAATATTTTTGACCAACTCTTGTTGCCAGGAAAGCCGTTAGAAAACGCATGGCTGTTCCGGCATGTTGAATATCAATGGTATGCTCTGCAGAAGACAAGGCCTTTTGAAGCAGTTTGGTATCGTCAGAATTTGAAAGGTTCTTTAGAACGACATCAGAATACAGCGCTTTTAAAATAAGTGCTCTGTTCGACTCACTCTTTGATCCGGTGATCAGCAGATCTGCACCAGTTCGAAGTATGGAATGTTCCAGTTTTAAGGTAGTTGCTCCCATTCTCACAAACTAAGGCAGTTCTTACTGTAGTTTTTCATTGTTCTGATGGCGGTCGTGATCCCTTTTGGTCTTGGCATCGAGTTTTCGATCGAAAGCCTCCTGAAGGTTGATCCCGGTCTGATTGGCCAGGCAAAGGACTACGAATACCACATCGGCCAGTTCTTCACCAAGGTCCTTGGTCTTATCCCTTTCCTTTTCACTTTGCTCCCCGTACCGTCTGGCGATGATGCGCGCCACCTCTCCTACTTCCTCTGTGAGCTGGGCCATATTAGTTAGTTCGTCAAAATAGCGCACTCCGTGGTTTTGTATCCATTCGTCTACCTGTTTTTGTGCGTTTTTAATGTTCATGACTCAGTTTTGGACAAAACTACTTGTTCTTGCTGTTTTTCCACAATTTTGCTGAAAAATTGTTTGAATTGCTTGTAGTCTGTCGGTCGAACAATTGAAGAGTTAATTTCAAAGTTCATACTGAGCTGAATGTACTTTCCATTTTCTCTAATTCTGTAAACGAATTTATAATCGGAATCTCTAAATGCGAAGGCCTCTGTCTTAGGAAGTGATTCAACAGAATATCCATCAGGCAACAAAATATTAATTGTATACCGCTCTTGTGCAGGGTATATGAAATCTATAGGATACCTTCGTTCGTCCAGTTTAAATGGATTCTCCTGGGTACCAAGAAATAGCAATGGATTAAAATAGATCTGATCCCCCACCTGATCAAGACCGTCTTTTAGTTCATAGGAATAAGAAAGTTTAACAGGTTCCAAGAGGTTCTCTGCGTTTTCAAATTGCAAATCACTGACCTGAAGGTCACCTTTACCTGAAGTGATCTTTTTAATGTGGTCATTTTCACTGATATCAGCAGCTGACTTTCTATAATTCATCGCCAAATAATCGGTAAGTTGCTTTTTTACATTTCCAGAAATACTCAGGTCCTCATCAATTTTTACATTCATCATCACAGCTTCAAGAGAACGTTCTTTAGGAATTAGATCCACCCATTCCGATACATCCTTGTCGTAAATAGCACGCCCCTTCCAATTGAGTACCCGTCGAGGAAGAACGTTATTAAAACTATAAGGATCGGTAGCATCAAACAGCATATAGGAATCTCCTTTCTTCACCATTGCAATTACATAATTAAAGCCATCTATGGTTGGGAACAGTGGAATTCCATTGTTTGAAGTACTTACCAAAACAGGGAATGCATCCAAGTTAGCCGATCGCATCATCGCTACAACTAATAAATTTATGTCCGCAACATTGCCAGAACCCTCTTTATAGGCCTCCCTTATTCCTTTCTGAGCGTACTTCCCATAAATTCCATTCCATTTGACTTTGGCCTTCACAAGGTTTTCAATAGCACCTGCCTTCTGAAAATCGTCTTCAATACCTGCCAAAAGAGGTTCAAGATCTTTTTTAAAAAACCCTCTTCTATTTAACTGATCACCAAAACTACTGCTTTCATAGATCGTCTTGCTCACTTTTTCCCAATTGGAGGCAAAGCTTCTTGTTTCAATACCCATCGTGTTCAGAAGGGCATTCAACTCCATACTCAATTTAGCTCGGTAGTTATTGATGCTACCAGAAAAAGATTCAGCCTTTAGTGCCTCAATATTAGCCTCATTAATTTTGAGAATATTGTCTACGTAATCTGTTGTTGACTTTTGCCTTTGATAACCCGATCCTATGGTTGTAGAAAAAGGACTGTCACTAGAAACACGAGCACTTTTCACTTTACTGGTAGTGGTCAGAGTTTTAGCTTTTTGTGATTCGATGAAGTTAGGTGTAAAATATGCTCTAGGATTAAACACTTTTTTATAGCTGTAGTACTGTGGCGTTTCCACAATTATTTCAAGGGCTTTAACAGGAATTTGGTATTGCAGATAGAGATCGTCTATAAAGGGTGATTCGGATACGATCTCATATCTATACTCTACCACAGAGCCCTCATTTATATTTGGTAAAGTAAAGGATTCGGCTACTGTTGTTTCGGATACCTCTTCTTTGAAAGTTGCAGAAGAACTCATCTTTTCACGCTTGATTTTTCCATTATCGAGGTTAAAGGTGTACCCTTTTAAGTTCTTCAGAGACTCCTTGTACCCTTCATTACCATTGTACAGATACACTTTCTTATTAGCCCATTCAAAACCCTCCTTATTGTAGATTTTAATTCGCATTTGCACCTCTCTGATTTGGGTAAAACCGACATTTTCTGCGAATGTGAAATAAATTCGTTCTTTTTTATAGAGAATAGTGGCATCTGCCGTAGAGTCATTAGGGTTATACTGTTCTGCTAACTCGTTTTTGGATACTTTTCCAAAGTCATGGTCCTGAGCAGTCATGATCATCATGAACATAACTGCTACTAGTGAAAAATTGATTTTATTCATTTCTATGTTGATTGGATTAGATTAGATTTTTTTTAGAACGATTTTGGACTTGTCGCTCTTTACAATGAGCTTTCTGAAATCTCTGTAAGCTGCATACTCCGATGGATCAAAAAGTCCTTTATTCGTCATGAGTTGCCTTCGATATTTAATTTTATGTCCTTCCAGAACCTCAACTGAGGAGAAATAGCTTCCAAATTTTGTCACGATTTTTACATTTTCTGAGGTTGCCTCCACTTCCAGGTGCCTGGGAAAGGAAATAATGTATTCGTCAATCTCTTCATAGGATCGAGCTATCTCAAACTTTGATTGTCGATTTTCATAAACTGGAGGAATGTAGCTTTTACGATTGAAAATATTGGGCTGAAGCAAGAATCTGTCACCCACTTTCTTAGCATAATTCCCAGCATCGATCGAAATATTCTCATTAAATTCTGCCAGCTCCATATCATTTGAAAAATCTACCGACCGAATAGTAAGGCTATTTAGATAACTCCATTCCTTCTTATATGCTAATTTTACATCCCTTAAATCTTCATTTTCCAGAGAATACCTGAGGCCATAAAAATGCCCTTTTGATTTTAAGTTGACATGTCCCGATAGACCTCCTGAAGCATCCATATTCAGAACAGAATTTGTTTTGAGGTAGCTTTCCTTAGGACCGTATATTTTTGTATGCACTATCTCGCCCCCCTCAGGGGTTACCATTAGTGCATCCCTGTCATCAGTAAATCCAGCCACAAATCCAAATGGTGCAGTTTGGCTGGTACATTCCAAAAATATGGGCTCACCATCAGTTGGTAACGTAAGGATGACGTGATTTCCCTGTAATGATGAAAACTCGGAATCCAAATCAATTATTTCCTTTCCCCCGTAAACCACTGTGTAATACGCATCCACCCCTGCAATTTCCATTAATGACTTGGTATAGTTGGTTAGACCTTTACAATCTCCATAACCCAACTGATCTACCTCCATTGCCGACATGGGTTTCCAGCCACCGATCCCAATTTGGATACTGATGTATCGCGTTCGATCCTGAATGTATTGATAAACAATTCTTGCTTTCTCCAAATTGCTGTCCATCCCTTGAGTTAGCCTGATAACATCTTCCTTTGTTGACTGGGGCACAGCCTCTGTTCCGGTTAAAAGTTGATCGTGCATCCATTTGCCAAACTCCTTCCAATCATTGTTTTTACCCGGAATACCTATCATACTGAATTCAGTTAGTGCTCCCTTAAGCTTTGGCAATGTTTCCCTGAGACTTGGACCGTAGGCCTCATAAGGAATTCCTTTGATGTTCTGTATGACGAAATGAAAATCTGAAATGGTCTGAACATCGAATTGTTCAAAATTTTCCTTTTTCAATTTGAGTTCTAAGTTAGCTTTGTTAAGGATGACGAATTCGGCATGTTCTACACCCAGGTAGTAGTTATTGATAGGCATCCAACCGGGAAAAAAGGCTGTATTTGAATATGCAACCTCAGACTTATAATCAAGGGTATATGGGTACTCAAGAGGTATATAATCCAGAAATTTTACACGGTCGTCCTCATAGATTGAAAAATCACTTACAGCACTTTCATCCCTGAAATCGCGTTCTTTAATTCTTTTAATCTCCTGACCTAAACTATTATATAAGACCGCTTCTATTTCCTGGATTTCCGAGTCATCACTATAAAATTCAACGGCATTGCGATGTCGGTTACCCTCTTTGTTTAGGATCGTTACAATCCGATGGGTTTTAACAATGATCTTTTCTACGGACTGAATATCAACAGAAATCTTTTCATAACGAACTACAGCATTGGATGATCGCGATATTTGAGGGTCTATTGTAAGAGATAGATATTGCTCTTTATTCTGACTAAAAGAGAGGGCTGTAACGAGACATGTTACAACTATTTGCAATCTGAAGGTCATTATAGCTTTGGGGCTTTAGGAACTACATTAAACAGGCAGAAATGTAGGAAATAATTTCCGAAATAAAAATTCTAAGCTCTGTTTTTTGAATCAATAATAATGGTCACCGGACCATCATTGACAAGGTGAATCTTCATGTGAGCACCAAACTCACCAGTAGACACCCCCTTGTTTAATCGCTTTTCTGCCGTGGTAACGAACTTCTGGTACAAAGGAATGGCGACATCCGGTTTTGCGGCCTGAATGTAGCTGGGACGGTTGCCCTTTTTAGTGCTGGCATGTAGTGTGAATTGACTTACAATCAGCAAGTTACCACCAACAGCAAGCAGGGAATCATTCATCACCCCATGATCATCATTAAAAATACGAAGGTTAATCAGTTTATTCACCAACCAGTCAATATCTTCTTCCGTGTCGTCGTTTACAATACCAACAAAAACGAGCAATCCAGTCTCTATGGCTGTATGGACCCTTCCTTCTATCTCAACAGATGCTTTCGCCACTCTTTGAATTACTAATCTCATTCTTCCCAGTGATCTGTTCTGTACGGCGAATCGTCCCCTTCCAGAATTTGTAGATAGCTTCTATACCTGGAGAATGCGACCTCCCCTTTTTCCAAGGCATCTTTCACAGCACATTTCGGTTCCTTAAGATGCAAGCAATTATGAAACTTACATCCGGATTTTAGTTGGAAAAACTCTGGAAAATAGTCACCAACCTCTTCCTTTTCCATATCTACCACCCCAAACCCTTTAATCCCAGGTGTGTCAATGATACGGGCATCGAAGCTCAGATCAAACATCTCTGCAAAGGTGGTCGTATGTTGCCCCTGCATATGGAGGGCAGATATTTCTTTGGTTTTGAGATTGAGCCCGGGTTCAAGAGCATTCACCAAGGTGGATTTACCTACTCCTGAATGACCCGCAAACATGCTTACCTTACCAATCATCAGGTCTTTAACTTTTGAAATGTTCAGGCCGGAAGTGGCTGATGTTTCAATGCAATTGTACCCTATACTGCTGTAAATATGCTTCAGGTATTTTAATTCGCCGTTTAACTCCTGATTATAGGTATCCACTTTATTAAACAACAGGACTACGGATACCCCATAGGCTTCTGCAGTGACCAGGAAGCGATCGACAAAACTGGTAAGTGTTGGTGGGTTATTGATGGTGATCAACAGGAATACCTGATCAATATTTGCTGCTATGACATGGGTTTGTTTTGAGAGGTTAACCGACTTTCTCACAATGTAATTGCGTCGCTCTTCAATACGCTTGATGATTCCGGTCTCCAGATCATTCTTATGTTCCAGCTCGAATACCACCTTATCACCTACAGCAATAGGATTGGTACTTTTGATCCCCTCCAATCGCAGTTTTCCTTTCATACGGCATTCGAAAAACTTACCATTGGGCGTTTTTACGGTGTACCAGCTTCCTGTAGATTTATATACGGTTCCTGTCATAAAAATTACAAGTACAAAGAAACAATAAATTTAAATGATGTTTATCTATTGTCTGCTTTTAAGGTCAGCTAATGAAAAGAGCAGAAAAATTTGTGAGGTTTTTAGTTCTAGCCAAAGCAGTGAAAAAGAAAATGACAAGAGAAACAATTCCAAAGGAGAAGAGATCAGGGTGAAGGACTTTGAGGAAACTAAACTGCTTGACTTTTACAATGTGGGTGGCATTTGATTTTAGTTTATTGGCGTCAACGATGTGTTGGTGACCTCCAAATTCAATGCCCTGGCAAAAGAGAGCTCGAAAATGATATTTGTAACCGTAGTGGTTGAAAGTGATGCCGGTAAGGACGGTGGGAACAATATTTTTATAACTCGCTATCTCTTTAAAAGAAATGGACCTAATTAAAAAAGGCTCAAAAGAGCCTTTTTTTTAATGGTTAATGATCTTCTCCTGGTGGTTGATCGATTCCTGATGAATGGCTTTAAACACCCGAAGTATAAATTCTTCGCTTAGGTTCTTTTCCTCACCCTGTAGGATCATCTTACCCAAAATCTCATTCCATCTTTTGGACTGTAGAACGGCCACATTATGCTCTTTTTTTAGCTGACCAATGCCATCGGCAACGAGCATTCTTTTCCCTAAGATCTCAATCAACTGGTGATCAATCACATCAATTTTGGTCCTTAGGGTGTTGATTTTATTATTAAAAACCGCATCATCACCTATTTCTTTCCTGATCTTAAGGTCAATGGTATATTGATCCAGCGCTTTTGGAGTGATCTGCTGGGCAGCATCGCTCCAGGCATTATCGGGATCGTGATGGGTTTCTATCATCAATCCATCATAGTTTAAATCCAGGGCCGTTTGGCTGAGGTCAAAAATGATATCTCTGCGACCTGCGATGTGAGAAGGGTCTAAAAAGAGTGGCAGGTCCGGAAATCTGTTTTGCAGATCAATAGGGATTTGCCATTCGGGATTATTTCTGTAGCGCGTTTTTTCGTAGGTTGAAAATCCTCGATGGATCACACCAAGGTTTTTTACATCGGCCTTATAAAAGCGCTCTACAGCACCAAGCCATAGTGAGAGATCCGGATTTACCGGGTTTTTGATCAGCACCGGCTTCTCAACACCTCTTAAGGCCTCTGCGATCTCCTGCACAATAAAAGGGCTTACAGTGGTTCGAGCACCGATCCATAAAAAGTCAATATCGTGCTGAAGTGCAAGGTCCACATGATTGGGGTTCGCAACTTCTGTAGTGAGTAGCAATCCTGTTTCTTCTTTGGCGCGTTGCATCCACTTTAAACCTAAGGCTCCAACACCTTCAAAGTTACCAGGTCGCGTTCTGGGTTTCCAGATTCCTGCTCTGAAAACAGTTGTATCGGTATCCTTGAGCTGGTGTGCAATGGTAAGCACCTGCTCTTCAGTCTCTGCACTGCAGGGTCCTGCAATGACCATAGGGTGCTCCAGCCCAAAGGCTTCCAACCAGTTTCTCAATTCTTTTTTATTCTCCATAAAACAATTTTTTAATGTGTGTGTATTCCACTTAATATTTTACCAATGTGATTGGCCTCTTCCATTTCCTTATAGATCTCCTTAAAGTGTTTTTCTTCCATCAGGTTTTTAAATCTTGTAAGGTTGGCAATGTACTCCTCCAGCGTTTCCAGTACATTTTCACGGTTTTCTTCAAAAATGGGAGTCCACATATCAGGAGAGCTCTTCGCCAGCCTCACTGTGCTTTCAAAACCACTGCCTGCCATATCAAAAATATCACGTTCGTTTTTTTCTTTTTCCATGACGGTTTTGCCAAGCATAAAAGAGCTAATATGAGACAAATGAGACACATATGCAATGTGTTTGTCGTGTGCTGAGGGATTCATGTACCGAATGCGCATCCCGATACGACCAAAGACAGCCAATGCCTTTTCCTGAAGCTTAAAAGCCGTTTCTTCTACCTCACAGATGATATTGGTTTTTCCACTGAACAAACTACTTATAGCTGCTCCGGGCCCTGAAAATTCTGTACCGGCAATTGGATGAGCAGCGAGAAAGTTTCTTCTGCGTGGGTGCTGCCGAACCACATCACAAACAGACTGTTTTGTAGAGCCTGCATCTATCACCACACAGTCGTCTGAAATAACATCAAGTATCTCAGGCAAGATTAGCTTCGTGGCATCAACAGGAATTGCGATAAAGACCATATCTGCCTGGGCCAGATCTTCATGACTAGCTGTGTCGTCAATAATACCCAGACGCATCGCCTCTTGCAGATTGTTCTTATCTTTATCAAGGCCATAAACCCTGGTCTCGGGATAAGATGCTTTTACCGCCCTTGCGAAGCTACCCCCAATCAATCCAACTCCCATAACATATAATCGCTCCATCACCCTTTAATTAATTCTACTTAAAGCTTCTTTTATTTCCGATTCATTTGCACAGAGTGAAAATCGAATATAACTCTCACCCATGGATCCAAAAACACTTCCAGGTGCCACAAAAATGGAATATTCTTTTAACAACAGATCCGCAAACTCGATTGCATTAAAGTGTGGTGGTAATTTAGCCCATACAAATAAACCCGATGCACTTTCGTCATAAGTACAATTGAGTCTTGTAGCTAATTCCCAAATAACTTTTCTTCTGGTCTCATAAACACTGTTCAGGCTTTGAAACCACATTTCTGATGAGTTAAGTGCCTCTATAGCTCCTTTTTGGATTCCAAAAAACATACCTGAATCCATATTGCTTTTTACCTTAAGAATCGCATTAATATACTGGTAATCACCACAGACCATGCCAACTCTCCATCCAGCCATATTAAAGGTTTTACTTAAAGAATTCAATTCCAAACATACATCTTTTGCGTGATTGTACCTTAAGATGCTCTTGGGATGGTCGTTTAAAACAAACGAATACGGATTGTCATTGACAATAAGGATGTTATGTCGTTTACCAAAGGCAATGACTTCATCGAAAAACTTATGAGGGGCATTGGCACCTGTAGGCATATGGGGGTAATTGATCCACATGATCTTTACCTTATCAAGGTTCATCTTTTCCAGCTTAGAAAAATTAGGCAGCCAGAAATGTTCTTCCTGCAGTTCGTAATAAACAGTCTCAGCCTCAAGCAAGCCGGCAACAGCACTATAGGTTGGATAGCCAGGGTTTGGTGCCAGGATACGATCTCCTTTGTTCAGAAAGGCCATGGAGATATGCATAATCCCTTCCTTACTCCCCATGAGTGGAAGTATCTCCGTTTGAGCGCTTAAATGGACTTTGTAGTGTTTGTGATAAAAACCCGCCATTGCCTCTCTTAATTCGGGAAGTCCCTGATAGCTTTGGTACTTACTTGCACCAGGCGCATCAAGGCTTGCCTCTAATGCAAGCCTGGCTTTTAAGGGCGGATCCAGATCGGGACTCCCTATACCCAGATTAATGATGGGCTTCCCCTGAGATTTCAGGAAATTCACCTCCCTCAACTTTTTAGAAAAGTAGTACTCTTCTACTTTCTTTAACCTGTTTGCAACTTCAATCATGCTTTTGCATTTTTATAAACTCCCAGAACTCTAAAGTTTTCTGCCATTATATTTAAAATATCCCTAGCCTTGGAGTAGTCGGCAACATCATCAAAGGTCACATCCACAAAGAACGCATACTTCCAGGGCGTGTGAATTTTTGGTAGGGATTGAATTTTTGTAAGGTTGAGATTGCAATCACTCAAGACATTCAGGACCGAAGCCAGACTTCCTCTTTTATGGCTTAATTCAAATTTGAGTGATGCTTTATCGTACATGTCCAATAACTGCTGCTCATCGCGGCGGTTTAATACCACAAAACGTGTTTCGTTGTGTTTGATGGTCTGAATACTTGAAGCCAGAATTGTTAGATCAAATAGCTCTGCAGCAGCCTTGCTTGCGATAGCAGCCACCTCTTTGATCTGTTTTGTTTTTATCCATTGAGCCACCTCTGCTGTATCCTTTGCCTCAACTAATTTTAAATGTGGAAACCTCTTCAAATACTCCTTGCACTGCAGTAAGGCCATGGGGTGAGAGTGGACCTCCTTAAGATCGCTCATAGTTTGCTGACCAAGTACCATTAGATGATGCTGTACATCGAGGTAACATTCGGCCGTAATTACGAGATCGTTTGCATCTATCAATGCATAATTAGGTAATATAGATCCTGCTATAGAATTCTCCAAAGCCATGATTAGTTCATTTGAATTGCCACTGAGTAATGATTGTACGGCAGCATCAAAACTCTGGCAGGGATTAACGTGCACCTGCTCCGAAAACACCTTCATTGCAGCAATGTGATGAAACGACCCCCTGACTCCCTGTATGGCAACTAAATTACTGTTCATAAAAAAAGTCCCGACACACACATCGAGACTTTGATTTATCATGTTATTGAACCACACTAAGCCTCGTTTCTCCTTGAATAAAAGAAATAGAACCAGCTGTAGTATGAATTCAAGTTTGTCATTTGTAATACTCTGAAGCTAATGTAGCTAATTAATTTAAAAAACAAAATGTGGATATTATTTTTTTTGAGTTGCTCTGAGTGAATTGATTATTTTTACAGAAACTTTTCGGCATGTCAATTGTTGTAGACCAGCTCACAAAAAAGTACAAAGATCAAAAGGCCCTGGATAAGGTGAGTTTTACAATAAAGTCTCCTGAGGTGGTGGGTTTTCTAGGCCCCAATGGTGCCGGTAAATCAACCATGATGAAAATCCTAACCACCTATATATCAGCTACAGAAGGCTCGGCAACCGTCAATTCTTTTGACGTCAGCAAAGACCGCAAAAAAGTACAGCAGAGCGTAGGTTATCTCCCTGAGCACAACCCTCTCTACCTCGAGATGTATGTGAGGGAATATTTAAAATTTAATGCCAATGTTTACAGGGTATCCAAGGGGCGTATTGAAGACGTAATAGAATTGACCGGCTTATCTCCTGAAGCGCACAAAAAGATTGGGCAGCTCTCCAAAGGATATCGACAAAGAGTTGGTCTAGCAAATGCGCTTTTACACGATCCCGAGGTTCTCATTTTAGACGAACCCACAACAGGTCTGGACCCAAATCAATTAATGGATATTCGATCTTTGATCTCCAGTATTGGAAAAACCAAAACAGTCTTTCTTTCAACACATATCATGCAGGAAGTAGAAGCCATGTGCGATCGGGTGATTATCATTAACAAAGGCCAGATTGTAGCTGATAAAAAGTTGGACGAACTGAGATCTGGCGACATTCAGACAGTAATTGTAGAGTTTGATTACAGAGTGGAAGATACGTTTCTTCTCAATCTTCCAAAAGTGACCAAGGTGGTAAATACTCACGACTTTGTTTATGAAATCACCTTTGATACCAGCAAAGATATGCGCTCTCATGTGTTTGACTTTGCACACGATAATCAATTAAAGATTCTTCAGCTCAACCAAAAAAATGCCAGCCTTGAAAGTCTTTTTAGAGAGCTTACCGCTGGTTAATCCCTAATCTGTAAATATCAGCTGGCCTGTATACACCTCATTCACATTTACAATTGCTGGGCGGTTTACACAAATCACGTCTCCGGCCCCCCTAATTTCCCCTTGTATGGATTGCTGAGGATTCAAAATCATATTGTTTGATCCTCGATGGGACACCAATACATGCTGCGCGACAAGTTCCTCCCCTTCAAAACGCCCTACTCCGTTAAAAAATCCCACATATAAGTTATTGACCGATCCTTCGAGAAAAAAGGAAGAGATGTTATTGGAAACCACATCGAGCTCATCGGTATTCAGTTGTAATCTAAAGTCTCCCAAAGCAAAGACATCGGGTTGATTAAAATCCTCTGAAACCAGACGGAGCTCCTGATAGTCTAAAGTTCCCAAAGAGGAGATATCGAATTGTGTAGAGCTTCTGATTTGCTTCAAATCTGGAGCTGTTATATACACTGTGGTCGTCTCATAATCCCGAACGAAATTACAGGTATTGTGATCAGTAACAACTAGCCCACCTTCTTCAACAATGGCAGTAACCTCATTAATAAGATTTTCACCGGTTACAATTCGAATAGAATAATGGTCATCCTGTTCTATGTATGCCCTGATTTCGCGGTTAATGAGTATACTTGAAAACTCAGGCAATTGGATAAATTTCTCCGTTTGAGAACCCTGTGTTTGAAAACAGTCACTAACATCAGAACCGTCACAATTTGTCAAGAACGTGAAGTTCATCATAAGTATGCCTATCAGAGTACATCCCCTTATACTGTTCAAGATATTTCCAGGTCTCATAAGCGTATTCCTATTCCAAATTCTACAGCTTCTGCCCTTGCCCCATGAGACTTAAGAGTTACGGAAGCAAACCACTTTTTGTAAACATAGTATTTTAATCCAACTCTGATATAAGTTCTGCCTTCAAAATCAAATGGGTAATACACATAGTAACCTAATTGGGTTACTAGTGAGAGCTTATTAATAAAAAGTTCGTGACCGACAAAAATCCCAACCCTGCGGTAATCCTCATTACCCTTAATGTCAGTGCGCCCTTCAAATGCTACCGACTCATACAAAATCAATTCTTCAAGAAATTTTGAGAAAAATACCTCCGCACCAAATTGCACAGCACTCACATGTGAAAGCCTCTTATCTGCATAGGCTGAAAATATGTAAAATGGAAACTGACCGCTATCAACAATGTCACTTTCGTTAATACCGGTTCTAAATACCAGATTAAACCGAACCGGTTCAGTAAATTTTTCTTTAGTGAGCGTGTACAGATAGTCAGGATCTTCAGATGTAAAATTGTAATTCAGCCCAATGTTGAAGGCCAAGGTATTTACGCTGGTATTGGGGGCCTGTACGTTGGCATTTGAATAATGGATAAAAGATGCCCCGGCACTGAACCCAATATTCCCAATCAGCCGTTCCTTTTTATAGTTGATCATAGCGAGAGTTGTACTGAGTATGTCCGACCCAAATGCCACGTTTCTGAAATTATCCGTTTTATCGTAGGGATTGCTGGCATAGGCAAGTCCCTGACCAATTCTGAACATTAAATTCCGTCTGAAAAAGTAGAAGTTAAAGTGGGCGTAAAGACCGTAATTATGCCCAAGGTATTGGTTTTTCAGGTCCTGATAATTAAAGGTAATACCCCAATCCGGATAATTGTAACGCTGCTGCCAGTCTTTTTCTCCAAAGGTCTTTCTGTTCCAACTGGTTATAAAACCAGAGGGATGCCCTGTAATGAGGTGGAGTATATTTTTGTTGTGCAGGGGAATGGTTCCGCTAAAAAAGTGACCATCAACAAAATCGTGATTTGTGTCCTGACCATTTGCTGTCTTCAAAAAGAAGAGCAAACACATCATTAAAGTAATTAAATACCTCATTCATTATTTTAATGCGCCTCAAATGTAAGAGAAACCTAGAAAACTGCTTCTGCGATTTCTCTGATATTGCTGCTTCTGCCCATGGAATAATAATGAAGTACGGGGATACCTGCT
>CAWZYX010000059.1:0-18328 GCA_963966315.1 uncultured Winogradskyella sp.
TTACGTCTTAATTCGAGAGCGGCGGTCATTTCGGCAAAATTTCCACCAATAACTACTACAGTTTTCATAATTTTTGTCTTTAAATTCCTAGAGATAATGCCTTTTCATTATCTGATACAAAATTAAAGCAGGCATGCTCTCAGAATTATGACAAAAATCATTTTTAGAGTTGAAACCCTTGATTTTACTGGCTTAAGTAACAATTGTTACAGAAATCACCACCTAAACGGACGGAAACCGATCCCAAATTCAATCCAATCAGCTGCAAAGGCATTGGTCTTTAATCCTACTTGTGCAAAGCCCCAATCGAAGAGATCGTACCGTACGGCCACACGCGAAAAATAAGGTTCCTTACCACGGTTATCGGTGAGGTAGGTGCCCAGATGTCCCATAATGGTGAATTTTTGAAACATAAAATCATAGCCTCCATGTATTCCAATCAAATAGTACTGGCTGCTGTCGTCCGGAAAACGTCCTTCAAGACTGGCATCATAGAAGTAATCCAGTCCGGCCGAGACACTGTGCATGTTATTGAACTTGTGCTGATAATCCAAAACGGCCGAAAAGGTGGTGAAATTCTCTTCTTCAAACCCTTCTCCTCCGGTATCGGGATCGTTCTGAACCGTTCCAAAAGCACCGTAAATATTAATACTCTGATTGCGTTCTACCTTGGAATTTAACTTTCGTTCCGGTCTTAAATAGCGTCCCGGAAGTACCCGATCGGCATAGGGATCCTTATTCATTTTGTGTTCATCGGCGTTGTAATGGTACCTCAACCCTAAATTCAAGCCAAACATATTTAATCCCCAGTTAGGAGTATTGGTACGGCCGTTGCTAAAATGCGTGAAATCGATCCCGTAGACAATATCCATCTCCTTGGTCCACTTGTAAGTCCATCCGAAATTGAGATTGAAATAAACAGTGACACGCGATCCTATGGCGTCATTGTTAGGATTGGTTTCCGGATCAAAAGGTTCTAAGTTATAGGTTAAGCCTAAAGCCGGTTCAATATTAAAGGCATTTCGTTTAGAGGGTTTACTGATGGGAAAGTTGATAAAACCAAACAAGGCATTAGGATTGCCAAAGATCTGCGGGTCACCAATAAAGCCCGAATAAAATCCAATTCCATAAGAAGGGTACCCATACTGGCTGGCCCAGCTATCAGGATTACTGTTCTGCCATGCGTATCTGAGCTCCAAAGCCCCGTAACCTGCCAGTTGATCCTCATCCAAACCGTCCCCTCCATAGAGGTGGGCCCCTGAATGACCGCTGAGCTGAATGGTCCTGAAACGACCCTGTTGTTGGGATTGGGCATTCACAGTCAAGGAAAAGCAGACAATGACCGTAAATAAAATGGAGTTGATTCGATTCATGTGTTTTGATGTTTGTTAACGCCTATATAAAGCTAAATTTTTTCCTTAGAAAATACCCCCCCAGCAGAAAAAAACCTTAAGATCTGTAACAATTGTAGTTTTTCAGCGTTCTTATAAACACGTTATCGCGTTCATCATCAATCAACCTGCTCCTCTTTTGCTCTTCATCAGCAAAGGACAGGTCTTAAAACGACAGTCTATGCTAAAGCAATTTTTCCTGATCTGCTCCGGAGCAGATACTTCCCTTTTAAAAAAGTGTTCAGAAGGAGAACAAAATAAGTTTGCTGGTATTGGAGCCACAGTATTCTTTACAGCTTTAATGGCCTGTATTGCCGGAAGCTATGCCCTGTATACCGTTTTCGACAACTATTATACTGCCGTTGGCTTTGGAATCATCTGGGGCCTGCTCATTTTTAATCTCGACCGCTACATTGTGTCAACCATCAAAAAAAGGAATAACCTGGTAGATGAATTACTACAAGCCACTCCCCGAATTCTGTTGGCCGTGATCATTGCCGTTGTGATCTCTAAACCACTAGAGCTCAAAATATTTCAAAAAGAAATAGATCAGGTTTTACTGGAACGAAAAAATGACCTCACACTGGCGAATAAAACTCAGATCGCTGCCCAATACACCCCACAGATTCAAAACCTTAAACAGGACATTGCTGCCATCAATGATACGGTGGCCGCCAAACAACAGGAGGTCGATGCGCTTTATGCTGTTTACATTTCTGAGGCTGAAGGTACAGCCGGCACTAAACTGTTGGGTATAGGTCCGGTTTATAAAGAAAAACGAGAAAAACACGATGCTGCTCTGGTAGAATTGGATGAATTGAAACAAAAGGCGCAGCAAAAAATTACAGGTCTGGAAGCTGAGATCATCAGTTTACAAAACTTGCAAAAAGAAAGTGAAACGATCTCCCAGCCCATTATCGATAATTTCGATGGGCTTATGGCACGTGTCAACGCTCTGGGACAATTGCCATGGCTGCCTTCCTTCTTTATATTTCTTCTGTTTCTGGCCATTGAGACCTCTCCCATTTTTGCCAAACTTCTTTCGCCCAGGGGAGAATACGATTTTCTGTTGGAGGACCAGGAGTCCAGCGTCAAAACATGGACCTCACAAAAGGTGGGCCAGCGCCAATTGCTTCTGACTGCTGACAAACAGCTGAACAACAAAGTCTATGAGGATGTGGCTGAAGAAGAGGAAGTCTACGCCTACAAGTACAAAAAAGCCAAAGAGCTCATGCAATTGCAAACAGATTCCTTTTTTAAAAATCAAAAGTCGGTCCTTTAGACAATAGTTTAGTACCTTTAATCACATTAAAACCACATGTGATGAAGTAACTCATTGTTCTCTTTATGGGGTGTTTATGTTATAGTTGCATCAGCATTCGAGCAGACGTCAATGCCACCGAACCATTAATTATTAGTAGTTCAGAATCTGACGATCCGGACTTCAATGAAGCCGAAGCCGGCATTCGTTTGGTCATGAAACAACAGGAAAACGCCTGGAACGAACACGACCTTGAAGGGTTTATGGAAGGCTATTGGAAGAATGAAGAACTTAAATTTTATGGAGCCAGCGGTTTAACCAAAGGCTGGGATCAAACCCTGGCCAATTACAAAAGAAACTATCCCACCAAAGCGGAAAGTGGGATACTTAATTTTACCATAAATGATATTTCACCTATAGAAATTGATAGTTACTATGTGATGGGTGAATTTTACTTAAGCAGAGAAATAGGAGATGCCAGTGGTTTTTTTACCATTATTTTTAAAAAGATCGATGGTGAGTGGAAGATCATTGCCGATATGACCTGCTGATGCAAACGAGCACCCTTCTGTGAAAAAAGAAACCAAATACTGGATCATGGCCATCCTCGCCTGCATTACCATTTTCGGTATCGTCACCGGAAGGTACCTGTTTTTGGTATTGATGTTTCCAATAGGAGCCCTGTTTGGGAGAAAAAACTCCAATAACGACACTTAAAATTGCTCTCTTATCTTTTTAGGAAGGCTTTTAACAACCTCCTCATAGGAATGATCGATCAACTCCCTGATCATTTCCGGCTTTAATTCACCTGACTGTGCATAAACGCTATTCCAGAGTTTTTTATGCATGTGATATCCGGGTTGGATGCTCTCGTATTCAGCTCTGAGCTCCTGAGCCCTATCCGGATCGCACTTTAAATTGATGAACCCATTGCCTTCTTCCCAGCGTTTGAGCGAAATAAGGAGAAACATTTTACCGGCCACCTTAAACACCAAAGTGTCCTCATCAAAAGGAAAGGATTCGGTCACCTGTTTTTTGCTCAGGCAGTAATTGCGAATATCTTCTATATGCAACTGCATTTTCAGCTGTTAGGTAATGACCTGATAAAGAACGGGTTTGCTGGGTGACGCATCATTTTCAAAAGGTGCAATTTGCAGGTTGAGAAAATATTCCCCGTCCTCAATCTTGTTGGAGACGTAGATCAGTTCTGTGATCGTGGCATCGAGTCGAACGGAACCAGCGGTATTCCAGAATGCATGGTGACACAACAATTCCCCCTCATCGCGTTCCTTATCCACACTGGGCAGGTCCGTCAACCAGTGCTTGATGCCCTTATCTCTTAAATAGGCGGCGGCCTCCTCGGTAAAATACGGCCAGTTGGTATTGGAATATTGTTTTCCTTGTTTTTCTTTTCGGGTGTTGGGCAGGGTCCGTATTACAATAGCTTCCCTCTTCTTATTGCCCAGAGCAAATTGCAACTGCTTTTTTGAAATGATGTAATCCTCACCCGATTTTTCAGGGACCACTGTAATCACTTCGGCCAGAAAAAAGAATCTGTTGAGATGCTTGTTCACAGAATGCACTTCTTTGGTAATGTGGCCCACACATTCGGTGTGTGTCCCGTGAGCATGAGGATTAAAGCGAATATTGTTAAAATTGACAGCAGCGCCCTGTTCAACACTGATAGTGTGATCATCCATCACTACCGGAACAATTTCTGGCGGACCAATATACCATACGTTCACATTCCGATCCGTGGCCATTAGAGGTAAGGATATGTCTAAAGGCTTACTGAGGTCAATATTGAGTTTTCTTGATTTGTATTGTATACTTGCGATCATCAGAGGTTGAGTTTAAACAATTGGGAAGCTATTCCGTCACTTAAAAATAAACCCTTTTTAGAAACATACAACCGATCCTTGTCGTGAAAAAGCAAATGATCCTCTATAAAGGGCCTAGCCTGCTCCAGCAGATACTTTAGATATAACTCTCCAAACACAAGACTAACGTGGTCCAGAGAAATACCCCACTTGGTGCGCAAGCGGGTCATAACGTATTCGTTGTAACGGTCTGTTAGGCTCAAGGTTTCTTTTTCTGAAGGCAGCTCATTCTGCTGTAAGGCCTTAATGTATATGGTGTTGTTTCGAACGTTCCAGCTGCGCTCGATACCATTAAAGGAATGAGCGGACGGACCAATTCCCATATAAGACTTTCCCTGCCAGTAAGCCGTATTGTTCTCGCTGAAATAACCTTCCTTCCCAAAGTTGGACAGTTCGTAGTGAACAAAACCCTTAGCCTCCAGTCGCTCTTTGAGCATCAGGAACTGCTCATGCGCCTGATCGTCATCAACTTCTGATACCAGTCCGCGTCTGATGAAGCTTTCAAGAGCTGTTTTAGGCTCCACTGTGAGTGCATAACTAGAGATATGTGGGACCTCCAATTCCAGGGCCAGATCAATATTTTGACCCCAGCGATCATTGTCAGCTCCTGGGATTCCATAAATGAGATCGATTGAGACATTGTCAAAATAGCTTCGCGCCAATTTAATGGATGCTCTGGCTTCCGAGGCATTGTGCGCTCTGTTCATGAGCTTCAGGTCTTCATCAAAAAAAGACTGAACGCCTATGGATAGTCTGTTTACAGGCGATCTGGAAAGTGCCTCAATAACCTCCGAAGAAAGATCGTCCGGATTGGCCTCAATGGTTATTTCGGACGATTCAATAACACAGTAGTTGGCATAGATCTGTTCGATCAAAGCTTCTAGTTCCGAAACCCTCAAAATTGAAGGGGTACCACCACCAAAATAGATCGTCTCCACAGGCTCCTTACCAAGCTCCTGGTGCCTTAATTTAAGTTCGGTCTTTATGGCGGTTAGCATCTCTTCCTTTTTCTTTAAGGAGGTTGAGAAGTGAAAATCACAATAGTGACAAGCCTGTTTACAGAAAGGGATGTGAATATAAATGCCAGCCATCTAAGACATTTTTTGCGTTAAATGCCCTAATAAGCATCCAAACCATTTCCGTGTCGAAAATCTATTTGAGAATCTGTACTGGTCCATAAGCCTGTTGCTTCAAAATTAATAAAACACCTGTTTTGTTCATCCATGATCACCCTTCATATAAAAGGGAGAGATCATTGCAGTCTAGTCCAGATAGGTGTATGACAAAAAAACCTTTCCTTCCGTGATCTCCTGGTCTGTGGTCACATTGATGCTGGGATCTACCCTTCCCAGGAATTTGATGGGGAGCTTAAACTTTTTGAGCTTAAAACTGATCTCTGTTTTGGCAGGATACATAAACCCGTCGTATGAGTTGACTACCTTAAAAGATCCGAATTTTCTGGTGTTGATGGTGGCTTCTGACACCAAAAGGGATCTTTCATCGAACATTACATCGGCCGTGATCCAATCTGAACGGTCATCGAGGCTTACCAGTTTATACACCCGTTTATTGCCTCGGTTTGACAAGTAAATGGCCTGAAAATCCTCCTGAAGCAATTCATTGAACTGATTGACTATTCCCTTCTTGGGAAGCATGGCAATACCTTCACCTGAGATCTTTGGTTCTCCGTTCATAAATCTGAGATTGATCGTTTTTGGAGGGATCACAATGCCTTCCACATCCAATTCTATGAATACATCACAGTTAAGCTCCAAAGGCTCGGAATACCTATCGATCAGCGCCTGAATATACGCATCATTGGACTGTGCTCTGGAAGAGAGCGCCATACCTAAACAAACAAAAAAGAGGAGGTGTCGCATTAGCTAATGTTCATTTTTTTAAACCTGAGCACGCTCATAATGGAAAACAACAGGGTGAACAGCAGAAGAAAAACTATTGAAATGTACAGCTGATCCCACGGGACTTCGGTCATAAACAACAATTGCCAGTTAGACATATGAAAGGTAAACAACAAATTCTGCCAAACACTGCTCACCTCAAAGGTAAAAGACTGGAAAAGGGTGTGCAAAATCAAAATCCCAAAGCTTACCAAGATGGCCGTGAGGCTATCTTTAAAATAAAGTGCCGCATACATGGATAAGGACGAAAAGGCGGTCATTGCGATCATCGCAAACAGCACCGACAGTCCATAACGCCAGAAAAAGCTATCTTCCAGCAGAAACTGCAAACCACCATTAAGCACCATGATGTCTCCGGTGCCAAAAATAAGAACGGCGGGCACCAGAGCAAATACAGCCAAGACAACAATAAACAATAAATTGTACCCTGTCATGGTCACTATTTTTGCCAGGATCAGCCGGCTCCTTTTGATGGGTTGAGCCAGCAGGAGCTTTATGGTTCCCTCTTCAAACTCACTTGAAAAGATATAGGCGCTTACTACTATAACCAGTACCGGAATATGCACCCAAAGGGTGTTCAGCGAAAAATAGGCAATGAGGTACCCGTTAAGGATATTACCTTCAACCAGAAAATAGTCCTTTAAAGGTTGAAGCAGGAAAGCCAGAATAGCTTCACCTTCCACATAAAGACCAAAATTAATAATGGCCATTAAGACTATGGCGATCAGAAAAGTGAGATAGGTCCTTAAGGACGTAAAGACTTTAAACCACTCTGTTCTTAAAAGTGCAATCATCTGGACAGACTAAAATAGGTTTGTTGTAGAATGGTCTGGGTTTTCATATTGACCGGCACCAGGCCTTTATCTAATAGTTCTTTAGTGAACAGGGCTATGGCATTGGGTTTCATGAGCACCTGCACGTAATCACTGCTCCACTCTCTGATGTCTAAAGGTTCAAATAGCTGCAGTTGGTCCTTCGTGATCTCCTTATCAAAATAAAAACTGATCAGTCGCTCCGTGCGGTGGAGTTCAGACTTGGAGAGGCTCAGCGATAAGCACCCATTATTGAGCAGCATAAAGTCTGTAGCGTGGGTTTCTAGATCGGCCAGTAAGTGTGATGAAATGATTAAGGTAATGCCCTGTTGGTTGAGCCCTGTTAAAATGTCCCATAGGTCTTTGTAGCCTCCAGGGTCCAGCCCATTGAACGGCTCATCGAGGATGAGTATTTCGGGTGAAGCGATCAGAGCAGCAGCAATGGCCAGGCGCTGTTTCATACCGGTGGAATAGTGTTTGATCTTCTTTGAACCTGCATCTTGAAGCCCTACCAGATTGAGCAAGCTGTCAATATCGGTGCTCACCTCATTGATCTGCTGAAGGAGTCTAAGGTTCTGAGGGCCGGAAAGCTGCTTATAAAAGGATGGTGCATCGATCATGTACCCCGTGCGCTGTCTCAGGTCTTTAAAAGCGGTAACTTCGCCATTTACTTCCAGTTGCCCTTTTTGTGGAAAGACAAGCCCGGCCAAAACCTTGATCAGACTGCTTTTTCCAGCCCCGTTAGGGCCAATGAGCCCCATCATACTTCCTTTGGGGATCTCGAAGCTCAGTTCATTTAAAATACGGGCTGCTCCATAATTAAGCTGCAGGTCGGTCACTCTGATCATGGTCGGAAATTGGTCTGCGGGTTGGTAAGCTTCATCCGTTTGAAAGGCATCTGGTCAGGTGATTTTATCCTGATTTTGTTTGACAAATGAAGCCCATCCCGAATAATTCTTTTGAGTACTGGCCTTGCCCATGTTGTAAAAGTGGCATACGGCGGCGGCCAACCCGTCTGTTGAATCCAGATTTTTAGGAAGTGTTTCCAGTTGCAAAATGCTTTGCAGCATTTTTGCCACCTGTTCTTTACTGGCATTTCCATTACCCGTAATGGCCATTTTAATTTTCTTCGGCGAATATTCTGTAATTGGGATTTGCCTTGACAAGCCCGCTGCCATAGCCACCCCCTGAGCACGTCCCAGTTTAAGCATGCTTTGCACATTTTTACCAAAAAATGGTGCTTCTATCGCAATTTCATCCGGGTGGTAGGTATCGATTAATTCAATGGTGCGCTCAAAAATAAGTTTCAATTTGAGGTAGTGGTCATCGTATTTTTTGAGCTGTAGTTCATTCAACTGGGCGAAGGTCATGGTTTTACCCACCACGCGTATTAAGCCAAAGCCCATGATGGTAGTTCCGGGGTCGATCCCTAAGATAATTTTTTCAGTCTGCATTCAATCACAAAATTGGCAACCACTCAAAGATATAGAAAGCCCTACAGTAATGGTAAACAAACTTCCATTAAATGCCCCAAGTCCTGAAAGCGGAGGGTTGTAATCATCCAGACTTGTTAAGCCCCAGATATAGGAAAAATCAGTGAACACGCTCAGGCGTTGATTTATGGCGTAATGAACCTCTATTCCTGCCATCAGATTGGCATAGGTTTGATCTCTATCCTGAATATTTCCAAGAGGCCTGGCAAAGGAAATACCGGGGCCGGCATGCAGGGGTATGGCGATGCGCTCTGGCAGAAAGCCTATTAAATTGGTGGGGTCGTAGACAAACTGAGCATTTATTCTGGAGTAATTGATCTTGAACTCAGCCGAGTCCTCCCCGTTGGCAAAACGGTTAAATCCATAATCAAGACGGACACCATACTCTCGTCTGAACATTCTTTGAATACCGAGATTTACGGTTGGGAAATTCACTGGCTGCGCGTAGGATCCCGGAACAAACCCATCGGTAAATGGATAACTGATACCCGCTGCGAATACTGCCTTCCATCTCATCGTCCGTCGCCACTGAGCCTGCAGGGGTGAAATCCCCAGCAGAAAGGCAAGAAGGACCATGAAAATGACAAAAGCTTTCTGCATCTGTACAGAATTGATTTAATTTGTGGTATGCGCATCAGGGCACCTCACAAATCTAAACATTTCTTTTTTTATTCTGTTAAATACCTCATTCCGGTAATCGCCCTGTTCATCATTCTCGATCAGCTCACAGTCCTTTACAAAA
The DNA here is from genome assembly GCA_963966315.1 of uncultured Winogradskyella sp. GTDB lineage: Bacteria > Bacteroidota > Bacteroidia > Flavobacteriales > Flavobacteriaceae > Winogradskyella_A. The sequence goes on from CAWZYX010000059.1 coordinate 9,499, forward strand.
AAGACCAGGCTTTTCTCTCAGAACTAATTGAACAAGGCCTGGGTCTACCCATTTCTCTGGGACTAGTCATGCTGCTGATGAGCATTGCCAACTGGTTTCTGGAAGGTAAAAAATGGCAGTTGGCAGTGAATGCCGCAACAGCTATTGACTTTTACACTGCCATCAAACAGTGCCTTATGGGGTTCACCACTTCTCTACTAACGCCTGCCAAAGCAGGAGACTATATAGCCAAACCTCTGTTTTTTCCGGCAGAGTACCGCAAACGCATTTTGTTACTCAACACAGTCAATCACCTCTGTCAGATGTCTGTTACAGGTATTTTTGGAGTGTTATCACTTTTGATTCTGGCCTCCTATGTTCCAGACATTACAGGGCTCATTGATCTGGAATACGTTCTCATTTCCATTACGTTTGTTGCTTTTTTACTACTCTCTGTTGTCTTTTTTTTTAAACAAAAGAAACACAAGCGTTATTTAGAATGGAAAAATGCCTGTGCTGTTGCCAGTAAACAGATATGGTTTTACCTGATGGGGCTGTCTGTGCTCAGGTATCTGGTATTTTCCTTTCAGTTCATTTTTATGTTAGTGATATTTGGCGCTACGATCCAGCTGGGTACTGCCTTCGTTCTGCTATCGGTCATTCACCTTATCAATTCGAGCCTACCCACGCCTGCTCTCTCAGATGCAGTGGTAAAAGGAAGCCTTGGTGTTCTCCTGTTTGGCATGTTTGAAGTGAATACATGGATGGTCCTTCTGGCCACAGCATTTATGTGGCTGTTCAATCAGGCGGTCCCTGCATTGCTCGGAGCTTTTTACCTGACCCGATACAAACGCAATAACCTTTCATAGCATGTTGCAAATCAGCCTTATTATTCTGGTGGCTTATGTCTTGCTGATTTTAAGTTTTTATATCGGGTTTAATAAGGTCCCTGAATGTAGTCTTTCAGACGCCCCGCCAAAGCATCGGTTTTCGGTGCTCATCCCTTTTAGAAATGAGGTGACCAGGCTTCCTGTTTTACTTAGTTCTATTGCAGAGCTCAACTACCCCTGCAGTCATTTTGAAATACTATTTATAAACGATGGTTCAACGGATAACTCCGTAGCCCTCATTGAGGACATTTTAAAGGCTAAATGTCCCGAACTGAACTATCGGGTACTCCATAATATTGTTAAAAGCAATGCTCCAAAGAAAGATGCTATCAGGCTAGGGGTTTCAGCTGCCAAACATCCTTTTATTGTCACCACTGATGCCGATGTGCAACTGCCAAAATACTGGTTAGATTCCTTTAACGAGTTCATTGACACCTGTGACCCATACCTGGTCGTTGGACCAGTACGGCTAAGTGGGAATTCACGGTTTATAGAGCGGTTTCAGGTACTGGACTTCTACAGTCTGCAAGGATCAACCATAGGCAGTTTTGGTATGGGTCGGCCCTTTATGTGCAATGGGGCAAATCTGTGTTACAGCAAATCAGTCTTTGACGAATTACGGCCATATAAGACCAATGACCAAGTTGCCAGTGGAGACGATGTGTTTTTATTGGAAGCATTCTTAAAGCACCATAAGACAAAAGTGCATTACTTAAAATGCCCCTTTTCTGTTGTAGAGACCGAAGCGGTCCACTCCTGGTCTGCATTAGTCGCCCAAAGACAGCGTTGGGCCTCCAAATCTAAGAAGTACAGCCTCTTTTTCGGAAAACTGGTCGCTGCTCTCGTCTTACTGATGAATCTCTGGCTAGCACTCGCTCCTTTATTTATCATATTCGGCAAAATGACCCTTAAGCAGGTAGTGCTCATCTTAATTGTAAAAGCGCTCACTGACTTTCTCTTACTGTTTAAGACCCTTCGATTTTTTGATGCGGTCGATTCTTTGGTTTCCTTTATCAGTTCCAGCTTGTTCTATCCTTTTTTCGTGTGTTACATCGGTCTTATAAGCATCTTTAAAATCTACCAATGGAAAGGGCGCCATTTTAAAACTTAACACAACAGTATTTTTATTAGTTTAGTTAAAACTTATAACTATGAAATTTAAGGTTCTGATCGTCTTTATTTTTTTTGCTACCGGAACCCTATCTGCACAGATCAATACAGAAATTGATGGGAACACCGTCCTGCTGAAAAAGGCTACTGATGGTAAACTGGACCTCTATTACTGTTTCTTTCAAAGACAGTATTACTTTTTTATTGTCAAAGAAGATGGTTCGCTCATGGCTCTAAAAGAGGACCCCCAGGAACCAGAATATTACAAAACCCGATTGAGCGAGCTTACAGGCGGTTTCGAAACCAAAAGGCCGCTTTCGTATGATCTCTCATCCCTACAGAACTACATCAATGACTACCACAGGTCTTTGAACCCCGACTATCAACCTTATAAAATACCGGCCAAAATTGGCTGGTATGCCACTCTGTTTGCCGGAATCACCAACAGTCCTTTTGTGAGCAATCCTGATAATATTAGTAACCCTTTGGCACAAATGGAAATTGAATTTTCTGAAAATGTGCCTGCACCAAGACATACCGGCATTTTTCAGCTGCGTCACACGTTTAAGACCAAAGACTTTGACTATCGATCCACGGAACTGTCTCTGGGTTACCGCTATCGCTTTTTAAGAAAGGAGGGATTCAGTGTTTTTGCACAGGTGAAAGCCGTTACCTTTAGTTTTTCAGAGGTCAACTTCATGGAAGAGGACGAAGAGCTGACCATCGAGCGCACAGCCTTTGATGCTCCCTTTGTCTTTGGGATAGGCGCTGACCTTAAAATTGGTCGTAACAGCTACCTCACCTTTATCTACAGTGAATTGTTTGCCTTGTTTACCGAAAATCAAGGAAACTTTCCTTTGGACTTCGCCATTGGTTATAAACTAAAGCTATAAACCATTATTTAATGGCAATGACCACAGGTAGTTGAAACTCCGTGGATACCTGCTGGCCGCGTTTGATGGCAGGATACACCTTGGGAAGACTTGAAATACTTTGATTGAGAATACTGTCTAGCCTTGAGATCGCATCGTAAGTTTCCTTTTTGGCCTGAACATCGGTAAGACGCACTGCTCCTTTTTGGTCGATATGAATCTTGAGTAGCAGGGTATCGCTCAGATCCTCGGTCACCACAATATTAGCTCTTGCAAGGGCACTATTGATGTGTTGTACGAAGGTGGATTTAAAACAGAGCTCTGAGCTGAGGTCGGATACACTATCGCAGGATCTGAAAGTTGGGTACTGATCGACCGAATTCCAGTTGATGCTTTTCAGTTCTTCTTCAACGAGCGTTGTTTCATCAATTTTCTCCAGATGGATGTCCTTACAGGAACCGAGAACAATAAGTATGACCAGCAATCGAAGTTTCATGAAAAGGGATTCGAATACCGAAAATTACAATTTTTTTAGAGTTTAGTCCTGCTCCTTAAACTTTTCTTCTTTCAGTTCCTTGATGCGATTACTGGCAATTTGGGCAAAGGGAGAATCTTTATACTTTTTGCCCAAATCTTCGAAGACCTTAATCCTGGCATCAATGTCTTCATAATACTGATCTTTGGACATGGCCATAAAAAAGTCGGCACTCATATTCTCAGGGTCTTCCTTCAGTGCTTTCTGAAAAGCCTCAATGGCCTGAGCATACTTTTTTTGTCGGTTGTAGATCACCCCGAGTTTCTGATACTCCTGACTAAGGGGTACATCCTTTAGAGCCAGGCTCATTAACAGGTATTCTTCCGCTTTTTCAAAATTCTGAAGATAGTCGTAATAGATAGCAACGGCATGGAGTGCATCGGCATTGGTTGGGTCGTATTGCAAGCACTTCTTGCGATACTCAATGGCCTTTTCATAGTTAAAATTTTCAGCCTGACTAATACTTAATTTCTCATAGATCATTTCTGATTTTTCTCCCAGGGCAATGAGTTTTTCAAACCAAAAAATAGCCTTTTCATAGTCTTCAAGCCAGTAAAGATTTTGAGCTTTTAAGCTGATGAGCTCAACATTATTAGCATAGTAACTTAATCCTTTGTCAATATATTCCAGAGATTCGGAATGCTTGCGCTTCACCAGTTTATGCCTTGCAATTTTGAAGATGGCCTTCTGATGTGTTGGGTCCAGGTTATAGGTCTTGTTATAAAAATTGATCGCGAGGGAGTCTTTGCTCTGCTCTAGTAACTTCCCCATCTCAAAATAAAAATTAGGATTAAGTGAGTCTTTGGCGATCAGTTCCTGATACAAGGCTTTGGCGCGATCGTAACGCTTTAAGGAGGCCAGGAGTTTGGCGTTCTGATATTTTAAATTCAGATTACCTTGCTCCGCCTCTAAAGCCAGATCGTAATGGCTCATTGCCAGATCATAGTTACCAATCGCCTGATAAGATAAGGCCAGCGTTTCATGATCTTGTTTTTCTAACTGGACATCTTGGTAGAGACCGATCACTTTGGAGTAATTCCCCAGTTTAAACAGACTGTCTGCTTCAGTTTTCAATGCAGACTGCGACCAAAGGGCCAGAGGCAGAAGCATGAGTAGCCAGGCAACACTATTCATTGACTTGAAATAAAATAGGCAGTGCATAGGGTACCACAACGGCCTCTCCTTTATGTCTTCCCGGAATAAACTGTGGGAGTTCGCTAATAACGCGTATGGCTTCTTCCTCTAGATCGGGGTGAGGTGCTCTGGCTCCTATGTTGGTAACTAACCCTTGTTTATCTATTTTAAAGGAAACATAAATTCGTTGAGGCCCTGTCAGAGCATATTTGGTGGCAATGCTGGTATTAAAGTTTTGATTGACAAATCTGGCTATCTCTTTGGAGGTACATTTTTTACGGTCCTCACCGGAAAGATCGGCACAGGACTCCAAGGCAGGCACCTGATCGATCACCGCATAGGGCACCTCTTCTTTTCCATATTGGTCTTTTGGCTTTGATGCAGCCTTTTTATTAGTCCCAAAATACACATAAGTTCCACTGTCTCCACGTTCCACCCTTTTATGGTTCTCCGGAAGCTGCTTCTTATGCAACACTTTGATCTTCATTTCCTCATCGGTATCAAACACCACTTCCCAGAACACTACGTAGTCCGGGTGCTGTTCAACAAAAGTCTCCATTTCAGCAAGTTTATCGCCAAATTTTGAATCTTTAACATCTTCCAGAGGAACGGTCATCTGGAGCTGATCAAGCTTTGACTCTATCGACGCGATATCTTCTTCGCTGTCTTTTTCACAAGACACGTATACCAGCATCAAGAACGTAACTGGTATGATGAGCACGTAACGCAAAAGCTGCTTTCTGTTGGATGTTGGATGACTGATCATAGTAATACGTTTTTTAATTAGTGATTTTGAGAAAAATGAATTGGTGAATGTAATGGTACTTACCTGAAAGACCTGGCGTAATAAATTGGTGTAAAAATCAGATCTGTTCTCATCCTTCAACACTTGTTTATCTGCAATGAACTCGTGCACTTCGGTTATGCGGTTCTGATACCAGTAAATACATGGATTGAACCAAAACACAATGCGCAAAAGCTGAAACCAGATCACGTCCAGACTGTGCAATTGTTCAACATGCACCAATTCGTGCTTTAATATGAGGGCCTTATCTTTATCATCGATCTTAGTGCCTATAAAGACAGTATTAAAGAACGAAAATGCCTGTCGACTATCCTTTAAAGAAACCACCAGGATGTTGTTGGTCCAGCGCTTAGGACAGCTACTTCGCAGCCACAGGAGTCTAAGGCATTGAAAGACGAACCACAAGCCAAAGAGGATGGATCCCACAGCGCACAGGACCTGCCAGAGGGGCGTTTCTGGTTGTTGTACTGCAATGCCTGCAGCTTCCATAGCCATCTGACTCGTCACTGAAATTTCGCCGGGTTGCCCTATGATAATTTCAGGCAATTGAATGACACCATAGGAAACAGTGAGCTTAGAAAGGAGATCGAACTTTATAAAGGGTAGTAAAAGTGATAAACCACTGGTGCTTAACAAGTACGCTCTGTTCCAATTAAAAAAGGTCTGCCGTCTTAAGAGCAGTTCGTATACCAACAGAAAGACCAGTTGGAAACATACTACCTGAATTAAATAATGTATCATCGCTTTTTTTCTTTATCAATTTCTTTTAAGAGTGCCTCTACATCCTGTAGGTCCACATCGTTCTTTTTCACAAAAAATGAGACCATGCTCTTAAAGGAGCCTTGAAAATAGTTATCCAGCAATTTATGCAGACTCTGGTTGCTGTACTCAGCTTTCTCCATCAGAGGAAAGTAAAGGTAGCCCTTCCCCTGTTTCTCATGACCTACAAAGCCTTTGGACTCCAGAATTCGCACAATGGTGGACACGGTATTATAGGCTGGTTTGGGATCGGGTAAATGGGGTATGATCCCCTTTACATTGGTCTTCTTTAAATCCCAAAGTACCTGCATGATCTCCTCTTCAGCTTTCGTTAATTGTCTCATAATTTACATTATCTGAATTCAAATATAACTAATATTTTAGTTAAAACTAAATAATTAGTTAATAATGTAACATTTTAATTTTATCAATGACCTATAGTCAATGGATACTGTACTTATCATCCTTGGTCTTTGTTTGATGCTTCTGGGCATTGCTGGTAGCTTCCTTCCCATTCTCCCGGGGCCTTTGACCAGTTGGCTGGGACTGTTGGTTCTAAGTTTTACCAAGTCTGTAGCGGTGGATTCCGGTTTGCTGATCAGTACTTTTGTCCTTGCCCTTCTTATTTTTCTGCTGGACTTTGTCATCCCTGCACTGGGTGCAAAACGCTACGGTGGTTCCAGATATGGGATGATTGGTACCACTCTTGGTCTAATCGTGGGTCTTGTATCACCCATCCCCTTAGGTATCATTATAGGTCCATTTGTTGGCGCCCTTATTGGAGAAATACTACATCAAAACGACAGCAAACAGGCGCTTCGTGCCGCTTATGGGTCTTTTATGGGCTTTCTGAGCTCTACCTTCATTAAAATGTTTGTGGCAATCGTGTATCTGGGATTGTATATCTGGTTGCTGATCTAAAAGAAAAACCTAATAGAATCACATCGGTCGATCATCTATTAGGTTTACAACTTGCTATTAATTCAACAATAAACTAAATGGGATCAATCTCGTTCTTGTTGACCATGTAAAGATACGGTTGGGAAATGACTTTTTGTTGCGGAAAAACCGCAAAAATGATGCGGAAAAACCGTAATTCTTAGAGTTTAAGCTTATAAAAACCCTTTCTCGCGTGCTTCGCGGAGCAGAGTCTCGTCCTTACCATCCGACGCGGAAAAAAGCAATTTCAATTGCTTTTTGCGTTTTTCAACCGCGCTGGTCGAAAGACCTACGTACTCCCCCAGGCTTCGGGTTTTTATACCTTGGCTCAACAGGTGGAGTATTTTACGATTTATATCATCAAGGTATATCTCACTGGTAATGGTACGCTTCACGTAATTATTGACCGTACTGCTGTAATAGGGTGGAAATTTCAGGATCTGCTGGAAGGCATCGGCCAGTTCTATGGAGGTCAGATCACTTTTGATGAGAAAGCCGTCCGGGTTGATCTCTTTGATGATGTTATGAATTCGGAAACTCTCATTAAACATGGTCAGGATCACAATTCTAGCCTCCGGCATCAGTGTTTGAGCCAAAAGCGCCAAATCCTCACCAGAGGTATATCTCCCATCCTCCGATCCGGGTAATGAAATGTCGAAAAAGCAGACGTCATATGGTTTCTCCTTGGCTGCTCTTTTGATCATGGTCGCCGCCATATCACAGTTGTTCGCCGTATCAATGAGCAAGGTCTGGTCCTCTTCTTTGGTGGCCATTAACACATTCTGATACCCCTCAATGATGATGGGGTGATCATCTACCATTAAAATATTAATGTGGTTCATACGCGCTCTTGTGGGAGAAAAACCCTTACTGTGGTTCCCTTCCCTGATTTTGATTCAAACACCACCGACCCCTTCAGGTCTTTTACACGCGAAGTGATATTCTTTAATCCTATTCCGCGGCGTTGACTTGAGGAATCAAAACCCTTTCCGTTATCAGACACCTCCAAACAAATGTCGTCATTTAAAAGTGAAATTGCAACGCTCATTTTGGTGGCCTTAGCATGCTTGTAAATGTTCTGCATAGACTCCTGAACGATGCGATAGAGGTTGATTTTGACCTTATTGGACACTCTTTCCCAATTAACTTCCTCAGAGGCAGTAAACTCTGCATCCAATCCGTAAGCCTTTGCCTGAGTATCGACCAGCTCCTTTAGGACGTCGACAAAGCCAGAACCCGATACAAAATCGGTATTCATCTCATGAGAGATCTTTCTGATATCTTCTTCGATGGTCTTTAGCTGACTCACATATCTGCTACGGTTAGTGGCTGCGTCCTTTCCTTCGGTGAAATTAAGGCTGTCCAGGCTTAACCGCACCCCAAAAAGCCGCCCCAGTACTCCGTCGTGTAGTTCCTTGGACACTCTGGTTTTTTCGAGGGCTCTGGCCTCCTCGATTTTGTCCTGCTGTTTTAGCATAAGGTTGTAGATCTCCTCATTGGCCTCCTGCTGCACCTGTTTGAGTCGCAATTCCTTATTGCGGGCACGTTGGGTAAAAATCACATAAATAAGGATCCCCGATAGCAGTAAAACGATGGATACCAGCAGCAGGTAAAAGTTCTCTCGGGAGATCTGCTCATTTCTGGCCTGTAACTGATCGGTATCAAACTTAATACGTGCTATTTTATTTCGCACCAGTCGCTCTTCGGCTTCCAGGCTATCCCCCAGACGAATGTGCTCTTTCAAATAGGCCTTGCCCTGCTCTCCCGGAGTGACTTCTGAAAGTAGCATCAGAGCTCGCTGCTTGGC
>CAWZYX010000060.1:0-17946 GCA_963966315.1 uncultured Winogradskyella sp.
CGGAGATGTTTATAAGAGACAGTTCCAACCGTAACCCCAGGCCCAGTTATTCCAGCCGTTATCGTAATAATTTATATTTACCTCTGTAGTAGCATCTCCCCAGCCACCATTACCGGTGAAGTCCTGTGGAGGAATACTATCATTGGTGTAATTAGAACTGTAGCCTTCAACATCAGTGAAGACTTCCGGTTCGCCTGTAATGGCTTCCACTTCCTGAGCGGTATCTTCAAAATAATTTTTGTAATACTCTGTATTTAAATTACCTTCCTCAGGTTGCTGAGTGGTTCTAGGAGTAATGTTTTCATTGTATATACCATCGTCGTATCCAACATCTTTTTGAGCTCCGCAAGACACCAGAATCAAAATGAAGCTAAATAAGCCGAGGTGCTTTAATTTGGAATATGTAGAATTAATCATCATGTTTTATTTTAATTGTTGGACATTGCAAAAATAGTTAGTTTTGCCTCACTATTTTCTTTACAATATAGAATCAATTTCTGTGCCAAACTTGTATAAATGAGCAAAAACCTTACGAAGCGAGAAGAAGATTATTCCAGATGGTATAATGAACTGGTTGTAAAAGCCGATTTAGCTGAAAACTCGGCTGTTAGAGGCTGTATGGTGATCAAACCGTATGGATTTGGGATCTGGGAAAAAATGCAGGCTGAACTAGACCGGATGTTTAAGGAAACCGGCCATCAGAACGCTTATTTTCCGCTTTTTGTCCCCAAGAGTTTGTTTGAAGCGGAGGAACAGAATGCAGAAGGATTTGCCAAAGAATGTGCCGTTGTTACCCACTATCGATTGCAAAATGATCCGGATCGCCCCGGCAAGCTCAGGGTGGATCCTGAAGCAAAGTTGGAAGAGGAATTAGTGGTGAGACCTACAAGCGAGGCCATCATCTGGAATACCTATAAAAATTGGATACAGAGCTACAGGGACCTTCCTATTCTGATCAATCAATGGGCCAATGTAGTTCGGTGGGAAATGCGTACACGTTTGTTTTTAAGGACTGCCGAATTTTTGTGGCAAGAGGGCCATACGGCGCACGCTACTAAGCAAGAAGCGATAGAGGAGACCAAACTCATGAATAAAATATACGCAGAGTTTGTTGAAAATTTTATGGCCATACCCGTCATAAAAGGGGTGAAAACAGAAAGCGAGCGATTTGCGGGTGCCATTGACACTCATTGTATAGAGGCATTAATGCAGGATGGGAAAGCGCTTCAAGCCGGAACATCTCATTTTTTAGGTCAGAATTTCGCAAAAGCGTTTGACGTCAAGTACGCAACCAAAGATGGGAAACTGGATTATGTCTGGGCGACTTCATGGGGAGTATCAACAAGATTGATGGGTGCACTTATTATGACCCATAGTGACGATCATGGATTGGTGTTACCGCCTAAACTAGCACCCGTACAGGTCATGATCGTCCCTATATACAAATCTCAGGAACAAAGAGAATCCATTGCCCAGGTAGCCAATGATTTGTTGACCAAATTTCGAGCCCTTGGCATTAGTGCGAAATTTGATAACAGAGACGAGTACCGTCCGGGAGCCAAATTTGCACAGCATGAATTGCAGGGGGTTCCACTGAGAATTGGGATCGGTCCGAGAGACCTGGAGAACAACACGGCAGAGCTTGCCCGACGCGATACCCTGAGTAAGGAATCTGTTTCGCTCGATACACTTGAGTCTACCATCCCTGAATTGTTAGATCAGATACAAGAGGACTTATTTCAAAAAGCCCTTCAATTCAGAGACGATCATATTACGGAGGTAGATAATTTTGAGGAGTTTAAAAAGATATTGGAGAGTAAAGGTGGATTTATATCGGCGCATTGGGACGGATCTTCAGAGACCGAACAAAAAATAAAAGAGCTAACGAAGGCCACCATCAGGTGTATTCCCTATGATCAAAAACAGGAAACAGGAGTCTGCGTGTTCAGCGGAAAACCCTCTGCTGGAAGGGTTTTATTTGCCAAGGCGTATTAAATTTAAAAAATTTTGAATTGTGGTTGCAACATTTAAAAATAGTTGTATTTTTGCATCCGCAATGGAAACATTGTTCGTTTGTTTCAGCGCAAAGAGCCTGAACGTTTAAATAATGGCCCGTTCGTCTATCGGCTAGGACGCCAGGTTTTCATCCTGGTAAGAGGGGTTCGATTCCCCTACGGGCTACAACATAAAATGTAACTAGAGAAATGGCAAACCACAAGTCAGCTTTAAAGAGAATTAGAAGTAGCGAGAAAAGAAGAGTTTTAAATCGTTACCAGCACAAAACTACACGTAATGCAATTAAAAAGTTACGTGAAATGACTGATGCGAAGGAAGCTCAGGAGTTTTTACCCTCTGTGAACAGCATGATCGATAAGCTGGCAAAGAAAAACATTATTCATGCCAACAAAGCAGCTAACTTAAAATCAAGTCTGACCAAAAAAGTGGCTGCACTTTAATAGCTAGTTTAAACGAATTTATTGACCCTTCCAACCCGGAAGGGTTTTTTTGTACAAAAAAATACCCTTTCGAAAGAAAGGGTAAATTAGTCAATTCTGTAAATACGTTTTAACCATTCATGGAAATCAAAAACTCTTCGTTGTTTCTTGTTTGTTTGAAACGCTCATTAATGAATTCCATAGCCTCGATAGGATTCATATCGGCCAGGTATTTACGCATAACCCACATTCTTTGAATGGTATTATCATCTAATAACAGGTCGTCGCGCCGCGTACTTGAAGAGGTAAGATCGATAGCAGGGAAAATTCTGCGGTTGGATATCTTTCTATCTAATTGAAGTTCCATGTTCCCGGTTCCTTTGAATTCTTCAAAGATTACCTCATCCATTTTTGACCCTGTTTCGGTTAGTGCGGTAGCGATGATGGTCAGAGAACCTCCATTCTCGATATTTCTTGCCGCCCCAAAAAATCGTTTTGGTTTATGAAGCGCATTCGCGTCAACCCCACCACTCAGAATTTTTCCGGACGCCGGTTGCACTGTATTATATGCACGTGCCAACCTCGTTATGGAATCAAGTAAAATGACTACATCATGTCCACACTCGACAAGTCGTTTGGCTTTTTCTAAGACAATATTTGCAATACGTACATGTTCATGCGCTTCTTTATCGAAAGTAGATGCAATGACCTCACCCCTTACATTTCGTTGCATGTCGGTCACCTCTTCCGGACGTTCATCAATTAATAAGATCATCTGATAAACTTCCGGGTGATTGGCGGCAATTGCATTGGCCACATCCTTAAGGAGCATGGTTTTCCCGGTCTTGGGTTGTGAAACAATCATTCCTCTTTGCCCTTTACCAATAGGGGAAAAGAGATCCATAATACGTGTCGATATAGTGCTTTGTCTTTCCGCAATATTGAATTTCTCCTGCGGAAATAAGGGGGTCAGGTGCTCAAATGAAACGCGATCTCTTACCACCTGAGGGTTCTGACCATTTATCTTACTCACCTTAATCAACGGGAAATACTTTTCTCCTTCTTTAGGAGGACGTACATGGCCTAATACAGTATCTCCTGTCTTTAAACCAAACAGTCGTATTTGACTTTGGGATACATAAATATCGTCAGGCGACGACAGATAATTGTAATCAGAAGATCTTAAAAAACCATAACCATCCTGCATGATGTCTAAAACACCTTCACTTTCTATAATGGCATCAAACTCAAAATCCGGTTCGCGGTAGCGGTTGCGATTATCTTTATTTCCGTTGTTTTTTTGGCTTTGTCGGCTCTGATGCTGATTTTGCTTCTTGTCATTCTGTCCGTTACCGGACTTCTTGGATTGATCTGCTTTTTGGTCTTTTTGTGTAGCATCGGTTTTTTGATCCGACGAATTTTGATTCTTGTCAGAATCCTTAAAATCCATCTTTTGCTGTTCTTTTTGAGACTGATTTTTAGTCCTTGTGGTTTTGGATCGCTGTGGCTTGCTCTGACTTTTTGGATTTCTGGATTCTTTTGTTTCAGTTGCAACCGCAGCAGACTCAAGATTTTTTGCAGCTTCTGGATTTGCGGCCTGTTGATCAAGAATCTGATAGACCAAATCCAATTTTTTGAGCGAACGGTACTTAGGCACCTTTAGCTGGCTAGCAATGTTCTGTAATTCAGGCATTTTCATTGCCTTCAATTGGGAAATTTCAAACATTATAATATGTGTCAATAAAATTTATTTCGATACAAAGTGATTCAAACTTTTCAAACTGAGATAATAAGAAAAACAGTGAATTTAAATCGGAAGATGCAGGCGTTTAAGTCGTACCTGCAGTGCAATAATACAATTTTTTTATTTAAAAAATGAGTTTCTTTTTAAATATAAAGCAGTAATTTTGCCCGTGATCTGATTGAATGTTATGATTCAACGCGTTCAGACTGTTTACCTTTTAATTGCCTTGCTTATTTCTGCAGGGCTTATCTTTGTTGTTCCCTTATGGACCAATAGCGATGGTGAAATAGTTTATGCGCATTCACAGATATGGATACTCGTGGGATTTTTACTCTCTGCGTCACTGTCCTTACGTTCTATTTTGAGTTTTAAAAAGCGTCAAAGGCAATTTGTACTTGGACGTGTGAACATCATATTAAACTTTATTCTACTAGCGTTTTTCGTATTTCGATCGCTAAATTTATCTGGAGAAACAATAGTTTCTGAGAAAGGTATTGGGATGCTTTGTCCTGTTTTTTCTATCGTGTTTTTAGTTCTGGCCAACAGAGCTATAAAAAAGGACGAGGATCTTGTAAAATCTGTAGATCGATTGCGTTAAACCTAACATCTTAGTAGTATTAGTGTGAAAAACCCAGACGCTGCCGTCTGGGTTTTTATTTTGGGTATTCAATAACTTCAAGGTTTGAGATGTTTCCCTGGTCAATCTGAAAACGCAGCATGGTGCGGTATTTATGAAACCCATGTTTTCCAATGGCACCAGGATTCATATGCAGCAGATTTCGTTTTTTGTCAGGCATCACCTTTAGAATGTGTGAATGACCGCAAATAAAAAGATCGGGAGGGTTGCTCTCAATCTCATCTCTTATGCGTTGATTGTATTTTGGAGGATACCCACCAATATGCGTCATCCATATATCCACTCCCTCACAATTGAATCTTTGGTGCTCAGGGAATTCAGTCCTGATTACATCATCATCAATATTTCCCCAAACTGCCTTAAGTGGTTTTAGTTGTTTGATGGAATCGGTCACCTTCAGACTACCAATATCTCCTGCATGCCATACTTCATCACAATTCTTCACATGACTTAGTATAGACTCATCCATATAACTGTGAGTATCCGATAACAATAGGATTTTTTTCATCCTTTTTATTTATTCTTGTTATTTTGTTAATAAGCGCAACTGACCTTTTATATGGACTATATTTGCCCAAAAATAGAGCATTAGTTTGAGATATTTTTTAGAAATTCAATACAAAGGGTCACATTATCACGGGTGGCAAAGCCAGCCTGAGGCCATCACCGTGCAGGAGGTTCTTGAACATGCTTTAAGTCGTTTATTATCTCAGGATATTGTGATTACTGGAGCAGGAAGAACAGATGCAGGTGTGCATGCTCTCCAGATGTATGCCCATTTTGATGTGGACAAACCCCTAGAAGTGTCCCAACTGACCTACCGACTCAATGCTTTTCTTCCAAAGGATATAGCAATCAAAGCCTTATTACCAGTTATTCCTTCTGCTCACGCCAGATTTGATGCAGAGGCAAGGAGTTATGTTTACAAAATACATTGCGAAAAAAACGCTTTTCTAAGTAAAAGGTCTTACTACCTAAAGCAAACTCTGGATGTGGTACTGATGAATGAAGCTTGTAGTATCTTATTTCAATATTCTGATTTTGAATGCTTTTCAAAGAGCAATACTGACGTGAACACTTATAATTGTACGATACACGAAGCAAAATGGTTGCAGAGGGGCTCTCATCTTAAATTTCATATCACGGCAGATCGTTTTTTAAGAAATATGGTTAGGGCTATTGTTGGAACCATGTTAAACATAGGGACAGGCAAGAGCTCTATCGAAGATCTGCATCAGATTATCCGATCAAAAGATAGGTCTAAGGCAGGTTATTCTGTACCTGCTCACGGACTCTATTTGTCTAAGGTGACCTACCCGGATAATATATGGATTGACAAGCCGATAGGCCAAAGATTGGATATCTCAAAACAAAGCCACAAGCACAATTAAATGGGAGAACAAAAAAAGAAAATATTCGATGTTTCTCTGTTTAAAAGACTTCTAGTCTACATTAAACCGTACAAGGGCATTTTTGTACTGTCTTTGGTGTGCGTTATCGGTCTTGCCCTTTTTGGAGCCTTAAGGCCTTATGTGCTAAAAGAAGCCATTGATACTCAGATCGCTCTGAAAAAGTATGACGGCTTTATTTTGTACATAGGTATTATGCTGGTCTTATTGATTCTGGAGGTGATAAGTCAGTTGCTATTTATCTACTATGCCAGTTGGTTGGGCCAATCTGTTGTTAGAGATATTAGAGTTAAACTGTTTAAGCATATGCTGCGATTTAAAATGACCTATTATGATAAATCATCGGTTGGTGTTTTAATAACCAGAGCCGTGACTGATATGGAGCGTATTGCTGATATTTTTGGACAAGGTCTTTTTATGATCTTTAGCGATATTTTGAAAATGCTGGTGGTAGCAGGGTTTATGCTGGTACTCAATGTGAAAATCAGTCTGATTGTATTTACCACCTTACCAATTATCATTATTGCTACAAGGATCTTTCAAAAGTACATGAAGCAGGCGTTTGAAGAAGTGAGAACCGAAATATCAAATCTGAATTCCTTTGTTCAGGAGCGCATCACAGGGATGAAAATACTACAGTTGTTTACACGGGAACAAATAGAGTTCAAAAACTTCAAGACCATTAATGAACGACACAAAAAGGGTTGGCTGAGAACAGTCTGGTATAACTCCATTTTCTTTCCGGTGGCGGAGTTTGTGTCTTCTTTTACCATGGCGCTGGTGATTCTTGTAGGTGGGTTTGCTGCTGTTTCTCCTAGTCCCGGCACTACTTTGGGAGAATTGATATCGTTTACCATGTACATTCCCTTACTGTTCAGACCGCTTAATCAAATAGCCAATAAATTCAATACCCTTCAAATGGGAATGGTAGCGGCTGACAGGGTATTTAAGGTATTGGACACTCATTCTCAGATCGATGACTCCGGAACGGTAAGAGTGAATCACTTCAAAGGGGATATTTCACTTAAAGACGTGCACTTTTCTTATGTTCAGGATGAAGAGGTGCTTAAAGGTATATCTGTAGATATTAAGGCGGGCCAGACTGTTGCAATCGTTGGAGCAACCGGTGCCGGAAAATCGACTATCATTAACCTGATTAATCGGTTTTATGAAATAGACTCCGGAATTATTGAAATTGATGGTATTGATACCAGAACCATCTCTCTCGATTCCTTGAGAAATCAGATAGCAATAGTACTTCAGGATGTCTACCTGTTTGCCGATACTATTTTAAATAACATCACATTAGGCAATGAATATATCACCGAAGAGGATGTAGTTGAGGCAGCTAAAATCATCGGTATTCATGAGTTTATAACAAGCCTTCCTAATGGATATCACTACAATGTAAAGGAACGTGGAGTGATGTTGTCATCAGGTCAGCGGCAGTTGATTTCCTTTTTAAGGGCCTATGTGACCAATCCCAGTATTCTGATTTTGGACGAAGCAACCTCATCAGTAGATTCCTATACAGAACAATTAATGCAGGAAGCTACAGACGCCATCACAAAAGGACGGACCTCCATTATCATAGCCCACAGGTTGGCTACCATCCAGCAGGCCGATAAGATAATTGTGCTCGATGCGGGCGAAATTGTGGAGGTAGGAACCCATAAGACCCTTCTTCAAAAGAAAAACGGGTACTACAGAAACCTCTATGAAGTTCAGTTTTTAAAAGCAGAGGCTCCCTAGCTACTCTTCAGGTGCAAAATCGTTTATGTTTATTTCTCCGGAGAGCACCAGAAGTAATGTTACAAGTAAAGAGGTTCCCACATAGGCTGCCAAGAATACTATAACGAACAACAGCGTTCTTAAAAACAGGCTTTTCCAAGACAAGGAAAACAATTTTTTGTAGATAGTACACTGGTAAAAAAACAAGAATATGAAAAATCCAATCCCTTGATATGCATAGATTTCCGGCGAGAGAAACAACAAAATTTGTGATATGAGAATCGAAATAATGTTAAGCAATGATAGGGTATAACAGAATAAAACAATGTGTTCTGTTAAATTGTATTTCTTATCGAGAAAAACAACCCACGATATCACTGCAAAAAAAGGAATCAGAAAAGCAAAGAAAAACGAGTTGTAATCAAAAATAAACTGTAGAATTTTATTGAATGATTCCTCGCCATTTGAATTGAACATGTATATTGAGAAATCGATCTCGTCCATAAAGAACTTTTGTAGAATAAATAGAGACAATCCGCTTAAGGTGAGTGACAATCCAAAAAAGCTTAGGGGATTTACATATTTTTTCCGCACACCTGATACGTATCCGTCAATGACATCTGTTGGATCCTTCAATAAGTGAATGATGGTGCGGAGTAATTTATTGTCGTAATTAAAAAAGGTCTCACTCACATGTTCAAAAAGGTTGCGAAATGTTAATCGCCGCCTGATGACTCTGGCACCACAATTATGGCAGTAATCGGCATCAATCAATAATTCGGTATGGCAGTTTTTACAATTCACCTCCTGATGCTAGTTTGTACAAAACAAATCCCAATCCTACTATTATGCCAATTATTAAGTACAAAGCTACATTGATGATCTGAACAAGAATAAATTTGGCAAGAGTGAGCAGGTAAGAGTCGTTAAAGACACGTTTTAAGACATAGTAATAATACAAATAAAACGGGGGTATGGCCAATAAGGAGGCAAGGAGGTAATCCAAACCAAAAAAGACACCTAGCAAAATAAAAATACTTGTAAAAATGATGGTTTGAGCAGAGTAATAGAGATTGATCACAAAATGCTCAGTAAGATTATACCTTCTGTCTCCAAGAATACTGTAGCCAATCCAAGTGGATAAGGCGTATAATGGAAGGCTTAAAATATAACCAAGACCCTGATAGTCGGTTGATTCCTGATAGCTTATATCATTGAAGGGATTGTTTTCCTGACCTGGCAGACTATCAATGGACCGGGCCAGAACACTATCCATTTCAAATGCTTCGGGAAAGAAATAGCTGATAAAAAGTACCTGAAAACCGGTTATTGTCAGAGAAATGGCAAAATACTGAAGAACGTCCAGATACTTTTTTCTCACCCCGTTGATGTATCCTACTATAACGTCTTCAGGAGCTCTGAAGAGGGCGTAAAATGTACGAAAAAGTCGATTGTCAATAGCGAGAATCTCCTGGTTGACTTGTTTGGCAAGTACCTTAGGATTAAGCCGGTTTCTAATGACTTTAGCACCGCAGTTGCCACAGAAATTTTGGGTCTCCTTAAGGGAGTGCCTGCAATTTTTGCATTCCATTTACACCAGGTCTTTTTTTAGCTTTTCAGTGAGGTCATCCAAGTCCTTGTACATTACAAACTCACCATCCTTAAAGTAGGAGATTTGTCCGGTCTCCTCGCTTACCGCCACGGCCAGCGCATCGGTTTTTTCGGTAACACCAATGGCCGCTCTGTGTCTGAGGCCAAAACGATCCGGAATCGTTTTTTCGTTATTGACCGGTAGAATGACCCTTGTTGCTTTTATGGTGTTGTTCTCAACAATGGCTGCGCCATCATGAAGAGGGCTGTTCTTGAAGAATATACTTTCTATAATGGGTTCAGACACCGAGATGTTCATTTCATCACCGGTTTTAGCCAAAAAGTCAAGATTGTTATTTCGTTCGATTACAATTAATGCTCCCGTTTTGGATTTGCTCATCGAATCACAGGCACTGATGATGGCATTCACATCGGTGGTTACCTCCAAATCATTGCTTAAGAACTTAAAATTACGAAACAGACGTTTTTTACCGCCAATATTAGTAGAGCCAACCATTAACAGAAACTTTCTTATTTCCGGTTGAAAGACTACTATCAAAGCAATAATTCCAACCTTCATGAACCCGTCTACTATGCGATAAAGCATGTGCATATTCAGGTAATCTGTTAGCCTCCAGACGAAGTAAATGATGATGATGCCTATAAAAATATTGATGGCCACAGTACCTCTCACTAATTTGTAGATATAATACAGGAGTATAGCCACTAAAAAGACATCGATAAAGTCAATTAGTCTGAAATCCCAAAGTTGTAAGTTGTCCAAAAGGCGATGGTTTGTGCTAATTTAACGAATTCAAGTTTAAGAAAAGTTCTTCATCCATTGAAATACCTTTGCTGTCCCTGCAGTTAATAAGCAGTTCTTTAACGGTAATGTAATTTTGAAAACTCAAGCCATCATGAAATACCGGAAAAAGGTTAAGATCATTGGAGTGAAGTGTTTGTAATGAATCGATGAGATGAAAAAGAGCTGCTGTTTTGTAGGACACAAACCCGCCATCCTGATTTAATTTTAGATACTCAGATTCCTTAAATACCAGATGGTAGGAGGCAGTGTCTTTTGTTGTTGGGAAATGGTCCAAAATCCTGAACTGAGTATCGGTAAAATCAATAAAACCAAGGTTTTTGGTATCAAGATTATTACAGGTAAAATAATTTCTGGCCAGTTCATTCTTATGCATTCCTCCGGAACTTCTTTTGTTTTGCAAATAGTTTAAGTGGGGAAGCACTTTTTTCAATGCCAGTCTTTTGTCAACGTTTACCAGCCAGTTTGTCGTTCCAATAAGAATTTTTCGATTGAACAAAACTGAATCTTGCTCTGTTTCGTCATAAAAAATGTAGACTGCAGACACATCCGTAACCTCATTTATTTCAGTTGAATTAATTTTTGGAAGTTGGACGATTCGCTCATTATCACAAGCGGTACAAAGAAAAAAAACGAGGAGCAAGAGTTTCTTCATGAATAGCTGTTTAACTGATTGAACAGGGAGACACATTCCATAGCCTCTTTGACATCATGGACCCTTAAAATTCGAGCTCCTTTTTCAAGAGCTATCATATGAAGTGCAGTGGTGCCGTTTAGTGCGTCTTTGGCTGTTACTTGAAGTGTTTTGTAAATCATTGATTTTCTCGAAAGACCTACCAAAATTGGAACATCCAGATGCTTCAATAATTCCAGGTGTGATAAAAGCTCAAAATTTTGAGCGGTTTCCTTTGCGAAACCAAAACCAGGATCGGCGATGATATCAATTATTTTATGTGCTCTGGCTTCAGCAAGACGCTGAGAGAGTTGTTTGATGACCTCATGAGTGATGTCCTTGTAAGATGTTTTTTGAGACATGGTTTGAGGTGTACCCCTCATGTGCATCATTATGAAAGGGACTCCCAAATCGCCAACGGTTGCCAACATTTTAGGATCCAGTAGTCCTCCTGAAATATCGTTTACCATGCAGGCGCCCGCTTCAACACATGATCTTGCGACGCTACTTCTGAAGGTATCTATCGACAGCAAGATATCTGGAAAGGTTTTCCGGAGTGCATCTACCACTTGTACGACACGACGTAATTCTTCTTTCTCCGATACGTTATCAGCCCCGGGACGGGAGCTATAGCCACCAACATCGATAAATGTAGCCCCTTCGTTGATCATCTTCTCTGTGGTTTTGATGATACTGCTTAATTGGGTGTGCATACCTCCATCGAAAAACGAATCCGGGGTAACGTTTAAAATACCCATCACTCTTGGTTGTTCAAGATCAATGAGCCTTCCTTTACAATTTATGGTCATACTTAAATAAACAAACAAAATCAGAGGACCTGAACTACTGTTTATATCTTCGTTAAACTTTAAATCTCTAACTTTGAACTTCTAACTAAATTATGCGAAATTTACGCAAAATATAACGGATTTAATGCATAATACTTTCCAGCAGTACGATGAAATAATTGCCCAATGTAGAGCTTTGTTCAGTAAAAAAATGACGGACTACGGAAGTGCCTGGAGAATTCTAAGACTGCCCTCTCTGACTGACCAGATTTTTATAAAAGCACAACGCATAAGAAGTCTACAGCAAAATGACACCAGAATGGTTGATGAAGGGGAGATAAGTGAGTTCATCGGTATCATCAATTATTGTGTCATGGCACTCGTACAAATTGAAATGGGCGTTGTGGAACAACCAGACCTCAGTACAGAGGAGGCCCTTAAACACTACGATAAGATGATTGGAGTGACCAGAAAACTCATGATGGATAAAAATCACGATTATGGCGAGGCCTGGCGAGAAATGCGTGTTAGTTCACTAACCGACTTGATTTTACAAAAATTGCTGCGCGTTAAGCAAATAGAGAATAATCAGGGTAAAACCTTAGTCAGTGAAGGAATCGATGCCAATTATCAAGACATTATCAATTACGCTGTTTTTGCATTAATTCATTTGTCTCAAAAGAAATAGCTGTGATTATGAAACAATTGGTTGCCTTTAGCAGGGTTTTCGTTGGGGTACTTTTTATTATTTCCGGATTTATTAAACTAAATGATCCACTGGGGTTCTCCTATAAGCTGCAAGAATATTTTAGCTCCGATGTCTTAAATATACCATTTCTGGAACCCTATGCTCTGGGTATATCGGTCATGGTTGTAGTTATGGAGGTGGTGCTTGGTGTTTTTCTTCTAATTGGTTACAAGCCAAAATTCACCGTGTACAGTTTGTTAGTTACAATTGTATTCTTCACCTTTCTAACCTTTTATTCTGCTTATTTTGATAAGGTAAAGGATTGTGGATGCTTTGGTGATGCTTTAAAACTAACACCCTGGGAAAGTTTTTCTAAAGACGTCATTCTGCTGGTTTTAATTCTAATTCTTTTAGCAGGTCTTAAACATATTAAACCGCTATTCGGACCTTTGCTCAATACAAGTCTGGCGTTATTAAGCTTTATTACATCCCTGGGTTTCGGTTATTACGTACTCATGCATCTACCTGCAATTGATTTCAGAGCTTACAAGATAGGCGCTAATATTTTGGATGGGATGAATATCCCTGAAGATGCTGCTAAACCTGTGCTTGAGTACACCTGGACTTTTAAGGTTGATAGCAAAAACGAGGAGTTTGTGACCAATGGCAGCTATCCGGATGTCGATGGTGAGTATGTTGGAGTGGAAACTAAAACAATTGATGAAGGTTATATACCACCTATTCAGGACTTTTCAATAGAGTCTGACGAAGAGGATCTAACAAGTTACTTTCTGGAGCAACCCAATCTGATGATTATTACCATGTACAGCATCCCGGCAGGTGAAGAGGAGGGTATCTTAAAGCTTAAAGCGTTCACTGATCGGGCCATAAATGCCGGATATACTGTGATCGGTCTGACCTCTTCCGGGCAACAGGACAAAATACAACTCATCGACCGTTATAACCTTGGTTTTCAGTTTTATCTATGCGATGAGAAGGTCATAAAAACCATGGTAAGAGCTAATCCTGGAGTGATTATCCTCAATAAGGGTACAGTATTGGACAAGGCTCATTGGAATGATTTTGAGAAGATGTTAACGAGGAATTTATAAGCTGATCAGGTATTAAGAACCAACAATTGAGCTATTGAGGGTGATTGTAAATAAAATAGCCTATGCCTTATTGACCCTCTTGGGGGTAGTTACAGTTATATTCTTCTTATTTAACGTTCTTCCCGGAGATCCGGCCAAAATGATGCTGGGTCAGAACCAGAATGCCGAGCAGTTAGAGCTTGTTAAAAAAAAGTACGGGTTTGACCAACCATTGGGGATACAGTATTTGTATTATTTAAATGATCTATCCCCTGTTTCCCTGCATTCCACAAAGCCAGATCACTACACTTTTCTTTCCGATCAAAAGTATTCCTATCAAGCGATTTTTAGAAGTTCTAGATACACTTTGGTCATAAAAGCGCCCTATTTGCGAGAATCCTTTACCAAACAGGGAAAAAAAGTATCAGATGTGATAAGAGATACTTTTCCCAACACAGTAATACTAGCGTCCTCAGCAATTCTCATAGCTATACTATTGGGTGTATCCTTAGGGGTCATTTCAGCTATCTATAAGGATTCAATACTTGATCGGGCCATTCAAATACTGAGTACCCTGGGAATGAGTGTACCTTCCTTCTTTAGCGCGATCATTTTTGCCTGGTTGTTTGGTTACATCCTTCATGAAATCACCAGTCTGGAGATGACCGGAAGTCTTTATGAGCTGGATGATTTTGGTGAAACGGTGGAATTGCAGATAAAAAACTTGATTCTCCCAGCAATTGTTTTGGGAATAAGACCATTGGCAGTTGTAATTCAACTCATGCGAAACTCTCTGCTAGAGGTGCTGAGTCAGGACTATATCAGAACCGCGCGTGCCAAGGGTTTATCTGAAATTCAGGTCATTTGGAAGCACGGAATAAAAAACGCTCTGAATCCAGTAGTTACAGCTGTTTCAGGGTGGTTTGCCTCTATGCTGGCCGGTGCGGTTTTCGTGGAATATGTCTTCGGATGGAATGGATTGGGAAAAGAAATTGTGAATGCTTTAAATACTTTGGACCTTCCTGTTATCATGGGATCTGTTCTGCTAATTGCAATCATCTTTATTAGTATTAATATCCTGGTGGATCTGGTGTATATGTGGCTCGATCCAAAGGTAAAGGCGAGATATTGATACATGACAGATATCACATAACCAAACCGTTTAAAACGGTATTTTTACATTTTTAAAACTTAATTATGAGAACAAAAGTAGTTGCCGGAAACTGGAAAATGAACAATGATTATTCAGAGACCCAAACCCTTATTGGCGAATTAACGAAGCAGACAAAGAATTCTGAAGCTGTTGTGATGATCGCTCCTGCCTTTACAAACCTGTCAGCTGCTGTAAGAGCCGCTGAAGATTCAAAACTGGAGGTAATAGCACAGAATATGCATTTTGCAGATAGTGGTGCATTTACGGGTGAGGTAAGTGCAGAAATGTTAAAAAGTATTGGTGTGCATACCGTTATATTAGGACATAGTGAGCGAAGAGCTTATTTCAACGAAACGGATGCAGATCTGGCAAAGAAGGTGTCTCAGGCAATCACACACAGGATGAAGGTGGTTTTTTGCTTCGGTGAAGAATTAGAGGATCGAAAATCTTCCAATGAAGAGGAAGTTGTGGAAGAACAACTTAAGAACGCATTGTTTCATTTGGAAGCTTCCGATTTTGATAAGATCATTCTTGCCTACGAACCGGTCTGGGCCATAGGTACAGGCGAAACCGCTACCCCAGAGCAAGCTCAGGAAATGCATTCCTTTGTTCGCCGTACTATTGCCTCCAAGTACGGGGCAGGCGTAGCAGATGCTATTTCCATATTATACGGAGGTAGTGTAAAGCCTTCAAATGCATTAGAAATATTCTCAAAGCCAGACGTAGATGGAGGATTAATCGGAGGAGCATCTTTAAAGGCAGAAGATTTCTTTGCCATAGTCAATGCGATTTAAATTTGGACCAAAGCATCTACATAGAGTATCAGTTTGCGGTAGATCCTTTGGTGCCCGGAGTTGAAATCTTGATTGCCGAACTCGGTGAAGTGGGTTTTGAAAGTTTTGTGGAAACCGATCGAGGAGTAAATGCGTATATCCAAAAAACAGACATGAAGGACGTTTTCCTTGAAGCTATACAGATCCTGAAATCAAGAGAGTTCCGGATCGAACATACCAGCTCAGAGATTGCCCCTGTCAATTGGAATGAGACCTGGGAAAGCAACTTCAAACCAATTATAGTAGATGGTATCTGCACTGTAAGGGCACCCTTTCATGAGCAGGCCAGTACTAGGTTAGAGGTGATCATTGAACCTAAAATGAGTTTTGGTACGGGACATCATGAATCAACCCACATGATGATTCAGTACCTACTCAAGGAAGACCTCAGCGGTAAAACCATTCTGGATATGGGATGTGGTACTGGGGTTCTGGCCATCATTGCAGAAAAGATGGGTGCAAGCGCTGTCATGGCTATTGATATCGATCCCTGGTCCTATGAAAATTCTCTTGAAAATACGGCAAAAAATAACTCAAAGATCATTTCCGTGATTCAAGGGGATGCCTCCTCTATTAAGGGAAAGAGCTTTGACCTGATTATGGCTAATATCAATCGGAACATTCTCCTTAAAGATATGCATCTTTATGCCGAGGCATTAAACGACAAGGGAACCCTATTGCTGAGCGGCTTCTATAAAGAAGATATCCCTCTGATAAAGGCCTCATGTGATTCATTTATGTTAAAATTGGTGCAAACTATTGAAAGAGAGCAGTGGGTTGCTTTAAAATTTATAAATTAGATCATTCAAAATGAAATGATTACGTCCCAGGTGAACAACATAAAACTGAAAATTATGAGTACCAAAGAAAAGCAGCTAGAGGAGTTGCTACTGGAGGAAGAGGTAGTAAAGCAGAACGAAATTGTGCTTTTTAATGATGATGTCAATACTTTTGATCACGTGATTGATACGCTAATTTACGCATGTGATCATACACCTGAGCAGGCAGAACAGTGCTCATTGATTGTGCATTACAAAGGCAAGTGTACGGTAAAAACCGGTCCGTTCGAAGATTTAAAGCCCAGATGTTCCAAGCTTCTGGAGGCAGGTTTAAGTGCTGAAATCGTATAAAAAATCCCGAGTTTGTCTCGGGATTTTTTTTAAGTCATTCTGCCAATAGCGCAGCTAACAAAAGACTTTGCTTTGGTGGACAGTTTGTTATCTGCTCCCTCCGGGGGATAACCCATACTTACTAATTTATCATAAACAGACCTAAGCTGCGATTCATCTGAACAATCAAAATGAACCTCGTTATTTTCAACGTTCACGGTCACTTTACTTACCCCATCCATACCAATTAATTGATTGGTAATGGTATTGGCACAACCATGACACTTTAGATTCTGAATTTTTACAACTTCCATAGTCCTCTCATTTATCGGTTTTACAGGTGCTGATCCCAAATGGTGCATACAAGGGGCAGAAATTTAAAAAGCTTGTCAGCAAAAGAACAATAGCAACTCCCATTAATACATACGCCAGAGTACCTCCAATTACATCAAAGAAATACAGGATTGCTATAACAGCAGCAATCAAAACTCTCAGGCCTTTGTCCAGGCTACCCATGTTTTTTTTCATTTGTTAAAAGCCTTTGTTTACTTCTTGTAATTTACATAAAAAATTTAATTCATTATGAATATTCTGCACCATAGGTCTTTGTGTCCAACAGGAACCCCTTCAATTATAGGGTAGATGGACAGACAAAGTCTGTTGTTGGAAGATCGGTTTTTTGGATAGCACCAAAACCACCAGCTACATCCACGAGATCATTAAAACCTCTGGCCTTTAAAATGGAGGCGGCGATAACCGAACGATAACCTCCTGCGCAGTGAATATAGTATTTAGTATCTCTGTTCACTCCTTCCATTTGATCATTTATGTAATCTAAAGCAAAGTGCTGCGCATTTTCAAGGTGGGATGAGGTAAATTCACCATCTTTTCTCACATCAAGAATATGAATGGATTGGTCCTTCTTATAAATATCAGCAAATACTTCAGCCGATATCGATTCAAGAGTATCTGTTTCTCTCCCTGAGTCGCTCCATGCCTTAATTCCTCCCTCCAGATAACCTAAAGTATTGTCGTAGCCCACTCTGGATAGTCTGGTAACTGCCTCTTCTGCTTTTCCCTCTGGAACCACCAATAGAATAGGTTGTTTTATATCGGTGATGAGTGCTCCCACCCATGGTGCGAACTGTCCATTGAGACCGATGAATATGGAATTGGGAATATGCTCTTTTAAATATTCGGATTGAGGTCGAACATCGAGGATCAAGGCCGACTCGTGATTAG
>CAWZYX010000061.1:0-17684 GCA_963966315.1 uncultured Winogradskyella sp.
ATCCTGGTCTTCACGAGAAATGCCATAAAGTTCCACCAAATTTTCAGCGGTATTACCCATACCATCCGTTCCATACATCTTTTCCATCATTGGGTTGATAAATCTCCAACCAAAACTGGAATCGTACATCTTAGAATCATTTCCGAAGGCCGATGAAGGTTTAGCGATCACATAAGGCCCTCTGGTCATATTCTCAACACCACCAGCGATGAACAGATCTCCATCACCAGCTTTAATGGCTCTGTTGGCGTGGATAATTGCCGATAGTCCTGAACTGCACAAACGATTGACTGTTTCCCCGGGAACTGTGTAGGGAAGGCCCGCCAAGAGTGAGGCCATACGCGCCACATTCCTATTATCTTCCCCTGCCTGATTGGCACATCCCATGATCACATCGTCATAAGCTTCCATGGGAATGTTTGGATTTCTAGAAACCACTTCTTTAATGACATGGGCAGCAAGATCATCTGTTCTCACCGTTGAAAGTGTCCCTTTATAATTTCCTATTGGGGTTCTCACCCCATCTATGATATATGCTTCCATTCTTTAAAGGGATTAGAGGATTTGTAATGAGGAATTAGATTATTAGCCATTTTTCTCTAGTTATAGTTTCTCTGTTTTATCGTTTTTCTTAAACTTGATAACATCTTTGTTAGTTCTGAAAGTAGTTTTCTATTTACTTCATCTTCTTCAAAAGTGATATAATTTCTTCGTCTCGCTTTAGTACTGCAACTCACACATTCATTTGCACTATAAATTGCATGATTAAGATGCTTTACAAACTGAGCATCAGAACCTGGGTAACCTTCTGCTATATTTAGAGCAATTGAATCTGCTGCTCGTCTGAATTGCGAGGATAATGAATAAAACTCATGATTCGGAAATTCTTTAACAATATGGTTAACCAATTCTCCGAAGTCCATTGCCTTTTGATAAACTTTTAGGTCTTCAAACTTAAAATAATATTCACTTTCCATACTAATGCCAATTTCTCTAATGCCCAATGCCTTTTTTGTTAAAAAAACTGCTTGCCTTCCCTTTTCATCTTTCTTAGCAGAGGACTGCAACGATAACGGTCTTCATGATATTCGTTGTATAATTCATCTAACTGATCCACACACCATGCGATGCCCTTTTCATCGGCCCAGGCCAAAAGGCCTTTTGGGTAATTCACCCCTTTGGTCATAGCCAGATCAATATCCTCTGCTGAGGCAATATTTAAAAACAAGGCATCTGCCGCTTCATTAATGAGCATGACCAACACCCTGTTAAATATTTGAGAAGCCAATTCGGGATCAACATCAGCATCTTGTCGTTCTGCACCTTCGGAATAATCGTAATAGCCTCGTCCGGACTTGCGTCCTAAATACCCTGCCTCAGACAAACGTTTCTGAGTAAAAGACGGCTTATATCGGGGGTCGAAATAGAAGGCTTTAAAAACAGTCTCTGTCACCGTGTAATTCACGTCGTTACCAATAAAATCCATCAGCTCAAAAGGGCCCATTCTGAACCCTCCCAGCGTTTTAAGGCTGGCATCGATGGTCGCAAAATCGGCAATACCCTCCTCGTATATTCTAAGCGATTCCCCATAGAAAGGACGTGCTACTCTATTCACTATAAAGCCAGGAGTATCCTTAGCCACTGCAACCGTCTTCCGCCAGTCTGAAATGGTTCTGACACTCTTTTGCAGTACAGCCTCCGATGTCTGAACCGCCGGAATGACCTCCACCAGCTTCATAAGCGGTGCCGGATTAAAAAAATGAATCCCTATGCAGCGCTCTGGTTTGTTCAAAGAAGCCGCAATAGAAGCAATGGACAAACTGGATGTATTGGAGGCGATGATACAGTCCTCAGTCACCAGGGTTTCTAATTCTGAAAAGACTGTTCGCTTTATCCCAAGATCTTCGATGATAGCTTCAATAACGAGGTCTGAGTCGGAAAGGTCGCTCATTTTATTAACATAGCTGATATTACTCTGAATACGGTCTTTTTCGGTCTGATCGATCCGTCCTTTTTCAATGAGCCTCAAAAGAATTTTTTCGAGGCCTTTTTCCGCTTTGTCCAGAGCCCCCTGGTTGGTATCAAAAAGATTGACTTGACACCCGGAGGTGGCTGCAACCTGGGCAATCCCACTACCCATGGTTCCTGATCCTATTATTCCTACATTCATTTTAAACTTAAATTATATAGATTCCTGCTTGCGCAGGAATGACAATTCATTAGAAAGGTAGTTTTTTTAAATCGACATTGCCACCTGACAAAATAATACCCACCTCCTTATCTTTAAAGATCGATTTTTGCTTTAATACTGCTGCAAAGGGTACGGCACAGGAAGGTTCGATGATGATTTTCATCCGCTCCCAAATGAGCTTCATTGCTTCAATTATTTCTTCTTCTTCAACACGGATAATTTCCTGTACATATTCCTGAATTATTGGGAAATTTCGATCTCCCAAATGGGTACGTAAACCATCAGCAACCGTATCAAATGTTTTATTTTTCTCAATTTTTCCGGACTGCAAGGACCTGTAGGCATCATCCACGTTCATGGGTTCAGCACCAATGACCTTGCATTTATCAGAAAATGAATTTACAGCCAATGCCGTTCCTGCCAATAACCCACCTCCACCAACCGGGGCCAGTATAAAATCCAGATCCGGGTAGTCTTCCAGTAATTCTGTTGCGGCCGTACTATTCCCTACAATCACCTCATCCTGATTGGAGGGATGTAAAAAGGTCGCCCCTTTAGATTCTTGTATTTCTTTAGCTGTAGCTTCCCTCGCCTCCGGAGTAGATTCGCATTCAATGATCTCACCTTTGTAAGACCGCACAGCTGCTTTCTTAACTTCCGGCGCATTTTCAGGCATGACGATATAGGCCTTGACTCCCAGTTTTAAGGCTGCTAAAGAAACGGCTTGAGCAAAATTACCGGATGAATGGGTGACTACACCTCGATCCTGCTCCTCCGGACTAAGCGACAAAATAGCATTGGCAGCACCTCGCATTTTGAAGGCACCCATCTTTTGGAAATTTTCGCACTTAAAATACAAATGAGCACCAACCTTCTGATTGAGCAATTGTGAAGTCAGAACCGGAGTTCGATGAATGTAAGGCGCAATGCGTGCCTGGGCCTCTAAGAGAATATCTCTGTTCAATTATTTGCCTTTGAAATTGGGTTGTCGCTTTTCAATAAATGCTGCCACGCCTTCTGCATAATCTTCGGTTTGAGCAGCCTCAATCTGATATTTAGATTCCATGGCCAATTGCTGATCTAGTGAATTGGTCATGGATGCATTGAATAAGTCCTTGATCATCCCTAAAGCCTTCGTTGGCATCTGGGCAATTTTATGAGCTAAGTTCGAAATGGTAGTTTCAAATTCATCTAAAGGTACTGATTTATAGATCATGCCCATTTCTTCGGCCTGCTTGGCCGAAACCTTGTCCCCGAGCATGGCCAGTGCCAGCGCTTTCTGAAAACCGATCAACCTGGGCAGCAAATAAGTTCCACCACTATCAGGTACGAGACCAATAAGACTAAAGGCCTGAATAAAGCTTACCTTTTCATGAGCTACCACAATATCACATGCCAAAGCAATATTAGCACCTGCTCCTGCTGCTACACCATTGATAGCCCCAATAATTGGTTTTTTAGTGTTCCGTAATCTGGCAATAATAGGATTGTAATGTTCCTCCAGTATTTTCCTGAATCCGGGATTCAGTTTGGGATCAGTGACCTCTTTGAGGTCCTGACCTGCGCAAAAGGCCTTGCCGGATCCTGTTAACACGATTGCTCTCACCTGGTTGTCGGATGCAGCCTGATCTAATACCTTCTGCAAGGCCAGAGCCATTTCTCTATTAAAACTATTGAAAACCTCAGGACGATTAAGGGTAATAGTTCCCACGCCATCCTTAAACTGATATTGTATATAATCACTCATATTTTCTTATCCTTCATAAGACATTTACTCAGTTATGGAAAACATCGTGTTGTCACTTAAGACATTTGAAATAATCAAAAGGTTCCTGACAATCATCGCATTGAAACTGTGCCTTACAAGCTGTGGAGCCAAACTGGCTCACCATTCTGGTATTCGTTGATCCGCACTGTGGGCATTTGACCAGACGCTTTCCTTCGAGCAAAACAGCTTTATCAGCCTCCGGCTCCAAAGGCGATGCAATACCGTAATCCTCAAGTGCTTTTCTACCCTTTGGAGTAATCCAGTCGGTTGTCCAGGCCGGAGAAAGTACCAGTTCCACATTGGCCGTATAGCCCTCTTTCTTTAGTGCTCTTTTAATATCGTCACCTATAACGTCCATAGCCGGACAACCACTGTAGGTGGGGGTGATTTTTACCTGAACATGCGAACCTTCGAGCACCGCAGACCTTACAACACCCATTTCCAATATGGACAGCACGGGTATTTCAGGATCTGATACCTTTTCGAGAATGGAATGGATCTCTTTATCGATATGTACACCCTGCAGTAGAGTCATTTTACCAGGTCATGTTTGGATAAGTGCGCTGCATATATTGCATATCACTCAGAATATAACCCATATGCTCTGTGTGTACTCCTGATTTACCTCCTTTTTGAAACCATTTGGATTCCGGCACCTCCAATTTAGCCTCTTCCAAAATCTGGTTCACCCGTTTATAATATATGCTTTTTAGAGCCGATAGATCTACACCAATGCCTGCCTCAATCATTAGATCATCCGATTCACTGGTGTGAAACAACTCATCGGTGTACCTCCAAAGGTCGTTGATGGCAGTTTGAATGCGTTGGGCGCTTTCTGAGGTCCCGTCCCCTAGTCTTTTCATCCAATCGGTTGAAAAGCGTTGATGATAAGAGACCTCTTTTATAGCTTTGTGTGCAATCGCTGATAAATTCAGATCCTTACTGTTTTTTAATTCTTCGAGGAATAAAAAGTGAAAAACATCAAATAAAAACTGTCGTGCTATTGTGTAAGCAAAATCAGTATTTGGCTGTTCCACCAATAAGACGTTTCTGTACTGGCGTTCCGTTCTCAGAAAAGCAACTGAATCTTCAGTAGCGTCTTCTCCTTTTAATTTGGCAGCATACTGAAAATACGATCTGGTTTGTCCGAAAAGATCAAGTGAAATATTGGTACAGGCAATGTCTGTCTCTAAACTCGGACCGTGGCCGCACAGCTCGCCCAATCTCTGTCCTAAAATCAGCGAGTTGTCGGCTATTCCAAGTATGTAATTGTATAAATCTTGTTTTTTCATCATTTAATTCTTTATAAACTCTAAAGCAAGTCCGATTGACCCTTGATACAAATCCAGCATGTTCAAAACAAAAAATCGTTACATGTGTTTGATCTCATCGGGGATTTTATAGAAAGTTGGATGACGGTACACTTTATCCTGAGCCGGTTCAAATAGTTCACCATTGTGCTCAGGATTAGATGCAGTAATGTACTTGGATTCCACAACCCAAATACTGACACCTTCGTTTCTTCTCGTGTAGACATCTCTCGCATTTTCAAGGGCCATCTCTGCATCAGCAGCATGTAAACTACCAAAATGGCGGTGTTCTAAACCGTTCTTGCTACGGACAAAAACCTCCCACAAGGGCCAATCTTTAGTATTAGACATAGTATCTTAGATTTTAGACATTAGATATAAAAATTTAAGAATTGATCAATCTGAGTTCTCAAATCTCTCATCTCTTATCTGATTAGATTGCTTCTTTAGTTCGTCTTTCCTGTTGTTTATCGGCGTAAGCCATAGCAGCATCACGCACCCATGCGCCATTTTCCCATGCAGAGACTCGGGCGTTCATCCGTTCTTTATTCATTGGCCCGTGTCCTTTGACTACCTGCCAGAATTCATCCCAATCAATTTCTCCGAAGTCATAGGCTTGTCGTTTCTCATTCCATTTGAGATCTGGATCAGGAATGGTCAGACCAATTAATTCTGCCTGTGGTACAGTTTGATCTACAAACTGTTGGCGTAATTCGTCATTGGTCTTCCGTTTTAACTTCCATTTCATGGACTGTGCGGTATGAACAGACTCAGCATCAGTAGGGCCAAACATCATTAAAGATGGCCACCACCATCTGTTTAAAGCATCCTGCGCCATCGCTTTTTGTTCTTCGGTTCCTTCAGCAAGAGTCATCATGATCTCGTAACCCTGTCTTTGGTGAAAACTTTCTTCTTTACATACACGGATCATTGCTCTGGCGTATGGCCCGTAGGAGGTGTTACATAGTGGTACCTGATTGATAATTGCCGCACCATCCACCAACCATCCTATAGCGCCGATATCAGCCCAGGTAATTGTAGGGTAATTAAAAATACTGGAGTATTTTGCTTTACCTGTATGCAACTGTTTGTATAATTCTTCTCTTGAGATTCCAAGGGTTTCGCAGGCGCTGTATAAATACAAACCATGTCCGGCCTCATCCTGAACCTTCGCCAGTAACGCTACTTTTCGTCTTAAAGAAGGCGCTCTGGTAATCCAGTTACCTTCCGGGAGCATCCCAACAATTTCTGAATGGGCATGCTGGGAAATTTGTCGGATGTGCGTCTGACGGTACTTTTCCGGCATCCAATCCTTGGGTTCAATTTTTTCATCTTTGGCAATTCGCATATCGAATTCAGCCTCTAAATTTTTAATCTGATCCTCTCTCATGTTTCAATTGCTTTTGGCTACATGGCATGTAGCATTTATTTCTTTTTCATTTTTTATACATCAAAGTCAACGGTCACCTTCTCTGAGGTGGGCACCGCCTGACAGCTGAGTATCAAATTCTGGGCAACCTCATCTTCTTCGAGCGCATAATTGATCTTCATCTCAACTTCTCCGTTCACGACCTGACATTTACAAGTACTGCAAACACCGCCTTTACATGCATACGGTAGGTCTACACCTGCGTTCAGTGCGGCATCCAGAATATTGTCAAACTCCTCAGTCATGGTAAAATTAAATTCTTTCCCTCCGTCTATAATAGTCACCTCAGTACCCTCTACCTTTTGTTGGGCCAATCGCTCCTGTCGCTTAATGTCTTCTTCAGAAAGGCCGGTGACAAATAATTCAAAATGAACCAATTCCTTTGGCAAACCTGCTTTTACCAGATAATTACTTACGTAATGAACCATTTGCTCTGGACCACAAAGAAATACTTCATTTGTATCTGGTATGTCGATAAAGGTTCTGGTAAGAATCGACATCTTCTCATCATTAAAACGACCATTAAAAAGGTCGATATCCCTTTTTTCCTTGGTGAGGAAATAATAGATCTCTAGTCTTCCAAAATAGGTGTTTCTGAGTTTTTCTAGCTCCTCCTTAAAGATAATTGATTTTGCGGTTTTATTCACATAAAACAACTTACAAGTGGATTGAGGCTCCCGAGATAAATGCGCTTTGATCATTGATAATATCGGAGTAATACCGCTGCCAGCTGCAAAAAAAAGGTAATTCTTCCGTCTTTCAGGAGCAGTGTCTACACCAAAGGTACCACTCGGAGGCATTACTCCAAGCAAATCTCCGGATTTCAATTGGGTATTGACATAGGTTGAAAACTTTCCTTCGGGAATTTGCTTGACTGCAACCTGCCACTTGTTTTCAAAAGGACTCGAGCACAAGGAATAAGACCGCCTAAGGTCTTCGCCTTCTATGGTTTGAAGAAGTGTAAGGTGTTGACCCTGTTTAAACTTAAATACATCTCTTAGCTCTTCTGGAATCTGAAAAGTGATGACCGATGTATCGTCCGTTTCCTTATAAATATCTTGAACCTGTATCTGATGAAACTCTGCCATTACTAGAATAATCTACTCACACTAACATTTGTTAGTTTGATAAGCAAAGTTAGAAAAATATATCTTAATTATGTGTTAATTCCGTTGATGAGTACTTGAGCCAATTCATCTGAAAAAGAGGATGGTCGATGGAGATTCTTTTTAGGGATCCAGAGATATAAGGATCTTAAGGTGGTGAGCATTGAAAATACAATTGTATCGAAATCCATATTTTTAATTTCACCGGCTTGAATACCTTGTTTTACAATGCTTCTGAAATTGGCCTCATAAGCTTCCCGCATCCTGATGTAATCGCTGAGGCGATCCTCCAGATGCATCCAGTCAGAATTGAGAGCTGACATTCCATCCGGGTTTTTGATAGCCAGTTCTACATGCAGGTGAACAATGGCTGACAGTTTTTCAATACTGGAACCAGACTCACCTTGAATACCCTCCATTCCTCTGGTAAAATCTTCAGCGATACCGATCACTATCTTTTGAAGAATTTCCTGTTTAGAGGCAATGTGATTGTATAAGCTGGCAGCCTTAATGCCCAATGCTGAAGCCAGATCTCTCATGGTAACGGCATTGTATCCCTTTTCACGAAATAGGCCTGATGCTGTTCTTAAAATTTCCGCTTTTCTGGATTCCATTTTATTTACTATTAACTTAGAGCCGCCCTTAATACACAGTCTTTATCTGTGTGATCTGAGTGTAACATTAGTTACCCAGTGAAATTAAAAGAATTCTGAATTTTACAAAAAAATAAAAAACATGGGACTATTAAATATGTTATTTGGAAATGCCTCAAAGGAAATCGACACCTATCTCGAAAAGGATGCCATTATACTAGATGTAAGAACTGATGGTGAGTACAGGAGTGACCATATATCTGGTGCCAAACACATTCCACTTCAGGAATTGGAATATCGCTTCGAAGAAATTTCAAAACTAAACAAGCCAGTAATCGTTCACTGTGCGAGCGGTATGAGATCGGAAAAAGCAAGTAAATTTTTAAATAGTTGCGGGATCGATGCGATTAATGGGGGCGGAATTGGATCCTTGCGTCAGGCTTTAAAGTAAGAGATCTTCCAGATCCTCCTCTGAAGAGACGATTGTCTGTTTATACTGTAAGGTCCATCCCATGGATTTTGTAAGAATAAAGAACTTTGACAGTTCGCTAAGTAAACGGTTCTGGGCATTTGATTTTAAATTGGACCGATTAACGCGTTCAAGAAGGTCTTTCTTTACTTTAGCCTTTATGTTGTTGTAATCAGCCGCTTCAAAAGGATTCAAAAAATCTGACTGTACATCGTAATACTCAAATTCCGGATAAATAGATATTTCGGCATTGGGGATAAAGGTGATGTTTAATATTTTTTCTTCAACATTGAGTTGATAATCGAGTAAACTGAGATCATAAGCGATTGTCACATCTGACTGGGCCACTACAAGTGCTTTTTTATCTGCTGTAAAATAGGATCCAAAAAGTTCTTTGGAATCTCTGTAGGTAAGCACCTCACTAAAGTGTCCTTCTGAAACCACCAGTTTACCAACATTTTTAATTTGCTCTTCGATTAAATCGGATTGAGACACAACGGGAACTCGCGGTTTGTAGGTGCACTGCCTGAAAACAAGCACCACGATAACTGTAATAAAAATGCCCAATAAAAAGTTTCGCATAAACCAAGGTAGTCAATCAAAATTCAGAAAACAAAAAACATTAGTCTCCTTCTCAAATGAAAGCCTGACTAATGTTCTGTCCTTAGATTAATAGCTCTACAAATATGCTACTAAAACAGTCAGATGGTATTAGGTAGAGGTTAAGAAATTGTTACTTTCTAAGCTCTAGTTTTTCGGCAAAATACTCACAAAAGTCCTTCATGGTCGCGGTCATTTTCTCATCTTGCGTTGCGCGCATGAATGTATCGCTCATGGTGACCAGGGTTTGATGAAAAAACTGCTTCATCTCGTCAACAGGCATGTCCTTGGTCCACAGATCAATCTTAAGTGTTTCCTGAGCCTTGCTGTCCCAGACCGAAAGCATCATTGCTTTGGCTTCTTCATTATTGATTCCACCATCTTCAGCAGACCAATATAGCTTTTCCGGAACTCTGTTTTCATCGAGTTCCACATTCAATTCAATTTTTGATTTTAGCAGTTCAGACATTGCGTATCCTTTATTTTTTTGGTTTGAATTTTGATTCTTTAAAAACCACCTCCGCCGGAGTTCTCATTACAGCATCAAGACCCTTTCCGCTGCGATTAGCATAGGCTCTTACAATTTGCCAGCCCATATACACACCCAGCCTTCCAGGAGACTCGTTGTCGATCTCCAAATAAAATTTAGAGTAAGGAGCCGGGTTAATAAATCTGCTGTTTAACTTGGAATCCGTACTGTAAAGCAATTCATTTTCTACAAAATAGCTCCAAATAGAGGATTCATTTTTCCGGGCCCAAAGGAGCTGCTCCTCAGAATATCCGATCTTGAGCGCATCGCTAGTAGAAGGGAGCATAAGGTCTTTAAAATACAGTTGCTTGCCTTGTAGGATCATTTCATCAAGGAAGGTTCTTGGATTTAACTGCTCGACATATCTTAAAGCATAATTCTGAGCAAGATCTGATACAATCATGTCGGGTTTCATGTTTGAGGCCAGGTAGCGAGGTATGTTCTCGTAGTACTTATGCTCCGCACCAAGGTAATTATCCAATGCAATCAAGACCAGACTGTCTGTTACAATCAAATTATTTCTGTAATCCACGTCGTTGGTCAATGTAAGGATCTCTGGAACTTGAAAATCAGAAATATAATATTTCATATGCTTAAAGAAGTTTTCAAGTTCATATTCAACACCGGAAAAGTCGCTAAATTTTTTATTGACCTCAGCTAGTAATTCTTTTTGAAGTGGGTCACTCAGGCGCTGCCTCCACACTGAGTCAGGGATCTGC
Organism: uncultured Winogradskyella sp.; assembly: GCA_963966315.1. GTDB lineage: Bacteria > Bacteroidota > Bacteroidia > Flavobacteriales > Flavobacteriaceae > Winogradskyella_A. The sequence continues at coordinate 10,715 of CAWZYX010000061.1, forward strand.
TTTGAAAACAAATAAGGATACTCTTCTTTAAGTAAGGGAAAATCCTGTTGACCTGCCTGAAAAATCTTTTCATCAAATCGATGGACCAGAAGACTTACTGGGATGTTTTGAATCTCCTGTTCTTTTTCTGACGCTTCATTACAGGAAACTCCCAAAAACAAAATAGCGAAAAGGACCATCCCATTTATGCTCTTTTCTATGATCGTTTTATTGACTGACACTATTACCGTATTTTTGCAAGCAAAGGTACATTTCTTTTAAATTCTACAGGGACAATTATGCAAACAGAAAAAGTTATTGATCATATCGTAAGTTGGTTGAAAGATTATGCCACGGAAGCCCATATGAAGGGATTTGTCGTTGGTGTTTCAGGTGGTATAGACTCGGCTTTGACATCAACACTCTGCGCTAGAACTGGGCTTGAGGTACTCTGTCTTGAAATGCCTATTCATCAAGCCACTACGCAAATAAATAGGGCCTTAAACCACGTGAATTGGTTGCAGGAGAAATATCCGAATGTCTCCATGACAAAGGTTAATCTCACCCCGGTATTTGATCAATTGGTCGCTGTTTTTCCCCCTGTTGAAGATGAGGAAAGTCGTTTCATGTCACTGGCCAATACGCGCGCAAGGTTAAGAATGACCTCCCTTTATTATTTCGCAGCCTTAAAAAATTATCTCGTTGCCGGAACCGGAAATAAGGTTGAGGATTTTGGTGTTGGTTTTTATACCAAATATGGCGATGGAGGTGTTGACTTAAGTCCAATTGCAGACCTCATGAAAAGTGAGGTTTATGAATTGGCTGAACACCTGGGTATTAACGAAGAAATCATAAATGCTGCACCTACCGATGGCTTGTGGGGAGACGATCGCACCGATGAAGATCAAATTGGGGCCTCCTATCCGGAACTGGAATGGGCAATGCGTATGAATGAGCAGGGTAAAACAGAAAAAGACTTCAAAGGTCGTGAGCAAACAGTCTTTAGAATATTCAAAAAACTCAATACGCTCAACCAACATAAAATGCAACCCATCCCGGTCTGTGAAATTCCTTCGAAACTGATGAACTAAGAAAGATTTTTCTCATTAAAATCTTGATCTGTTCTTTTTTTGGTTATCTTTGATAGGACTCCATTTGCCTCGTTGGATTTGACCGGATCTAATGTTGGTTCTATGACTTACTATTAATAACTAAATCAAAGCACAATGGTAAACATCTTAGTTGTTGACAGCCATCCCGTTGTCAGAAATGGGTTAAAACACTTTCTCAATGAAATATCTGGTTTCGAGGTAATCGGTAGCCTAAAGAGTGGAGTTGAAATTTTTGAGTTCGTTCGCAGAAACAAGGTAGATCTCATCATTTCTGAGATCGATTTACCAGAGTTGAATGGGATTACTGCCTTAAGGGCGATCAAAAAAGAGAACAAAGAGATTAAGGTGATCATGTTTAGTCATCAGCCTGAAGAAATTTACGCCATCAGTACCATTAAAGCGGGTGCTTCAGGGTATCTGAATAAAACAGCAGAGCTGGATCTGCTGCATCAGGCTATTGATACCGTCCTCAAGGGAAATATTTATTTGAGTGAGAAAATGGACAAGCACTACAGGTATGAAGATACCCGTAAGAGCCGAACACGTTTATTCAAAAAGCTTTCCACGCGTGAGGTTGAAGTTCTCAAATTACTTTCCATTGGCAAAAAGAACAAGGAAATTGCTCAGGAACTAGACATCAATGAAAAAACCGTGAGTACATACAAGGCTCGGTTGTTTAAAAAGCTTAACGTCACTAATGTGGTAGATCTCATTCATCAGGCTGAACACCATAATTTAACGTAGACAACTCACCCCACAACACGTCCAAGTTTTTTTGAAAGCAGCGACCTCAAGTCCAGATAAGACTGTATGTCCTGTATTATGGATATATTATCCGTATCCTCTTTTAGGGTCTCCTCTTTAAAAGCAGCCACCTTTTTATCAATGAGAAAGCATCTGAGGCTCAATATGGTTTGACTGACCAATTGGGCGATACTGTGTTTTTTTTCTTTGGGTATGATGTGGTTGCGTTCCCAGTCATCGAGCTTATACTTTTCCTCCTCCATTAGAATACTCGTCACCAGCTGAGCATGTTCTTGTCCTAAACCACTAATAAACTGTCTTACATGAAACTCATCAGACTGGTTAAGGCTCGATATGAGGTCTAAATACAAGGACCTGAACTGCTTATTGGTAAACTCCATTTCGTCTTCCTGCAGGTCCAGATATATTTTTTCAAATACTCTGGCGTTCTGATTGATAGGTTCCATTTCAAGTTCGCCCGTTGCCTCATTTGCCTTTAGAATTATATCTTCAAAGGTCTCCGTTTTGTTACCATAGAGTAATAAAATTTCAATGATCTTTCTTTCGAGCTCAAACTGTCGATCCACCTTTCTGGTTTTAGTGGTCTCGCTCCTTACAATCTGGAATGATTCTCTTTTATTTCGTCCCTTCTGACTGGATTGCTGAAGTTCTCTTGAACTGATTTGAGCCAGTGTACTAAACAGTACCTCTTCACTTACATCCATTATCTGAGAACAGGTTCTGATGTAAATTTCTCTTTTGATCTGATCGGGTATCTTCGCTATACTATTTACAATATCTCTGGCCGTTTCGGCCTTTTTAATAGGGTCGTTAGCAGCCTCTCTTGCCAGCAGCGATGCTTTAAACTGTATGAAATCCTGTGATTCCCCGGATATATAGGATTTGATCGCTTCGGTCGTATTTCCCTTGGCAAAACTATCAGGATCTTCGCCTTCCGGAAAAGAGCATACCCGAACGTTCATTCCCTGCTCAAGAATAAGGTCTATCCCCCTCAAGGAAGCTCTCAGCCCTGCTGCATCACCATCGAACAGTACAGTGATGTTTTTAGTAAGCCTGTTAATGAGCCTGATCTGATCTGGCGTTAGTGCTGTTCCCGAAGAAGAAACCACGTTTGTGACACCTGCCTGATGCATTTGTATCACATCGGTATAACCCTCTACCAGATAACACCTGTCCTCCTTTGCAATGGCCTGTTTGGCAAAATAAAGACCGTATAATACCTTGCTTTTGTTATACACCAGGCTCTCTGGAGAATTGAGGTACTTGGCAGCTTTCTTATCATTCGTCAAAATCCTACCCCCGAACCCCAGAACACGACCACTCATGCTGTGAATAGGAAACATAACGCGTCCTTTAAAACGATCGAAGGTTTTCTGCTCTTTAACAATGGTAAGACCTGTTTGCTCAAGAAATTCCAGCTTGTAACCTTCCTTAACAGCTCTGTCTGTAAAGGCCTGCCACTCGTCGAGAGAATAACCCAGTTGAAACCTGGAAATGGTTTCCTCTGTAAAGCCACGCTCGGTAAAATAGCTCTTCCCTATAGCCTTCCCCTTATCCGTTTTTTGAAGAATGTTCTGAAAATAATCATTGGCAAAGGCATTGACCAGATACAGGCTTTCTCTGGCATCTGCCTCCTCTTTCTGCTCACTGGTTTGTTCGGTCTCCTCAATTTCAATACTGTACTTCTTCGCCAAATACCGAATAGCTTCGGGGTAGGTAAAATGCTCATGTTCCATTAAAAAGGTAACAGCATTGCCACCCTTTCCGCTTGAAAAGTCTTTCCATATTTGCTTCACGGGAGACACCATAAAACTTGGGGTGCGCTCGTCTGTAAATGGGCTGAGACCTTTGAAATTACTTCCCGATTTTTTTAATTGAACAAACTCACCGATCACTTCCTCCACTCGGGCTGTTTCAAAAACCTGTGCTATGGTATTTTGAGAAATCAAATTGATTAACTATTAGTCGAAATTAAAAAGGATACTAAGAAGTAAAAATAAAGATTTAACCTTTAGCACACACAAAATTACATTCAATAAAAAACCTCATCCCTGGTTGAGAATGAGGTTATCTATTTCCTACTGGAGGATCAACTAATCCATATCAAATCGGATACCCAGTGAGATATTTCTTTGCTCTACACTTTGGTTTCTGAAAATTGGATTTAAATCGTATTTACAGTAAACGGCTACTCCACCCAGAGCCACATAACCACTCAGTCCATAGATCAGATCTGATGGATTATATGCTCCTTTGATTTTGTCCTTGGTATTATTCCCACTGACGTTGGTATATTTCAATTTCTGCATGGTTTGTAAGTTAAAGCCACCATACCCTCCAACACCTATTTTCAGCTGTTTTCGGGTACTGTATTTCGTGTAGGACCCTCGATCGATCTTTCTGGATGGACCAAACTCAAAATGCAGAGGGAACACCAAATTGGTCATTCTGTACTTGGCCTTTTTCAAATTAAGAGGAAACGTCTCAAGTTCGATCTCTCCATCATTGTTCACAAAATACTGATTGTCTCTAATGTTCAGTTTATTCCACTGAAAGGAGAAACCGTATTTGATGCGCACGGCATTGGAGTTATTTAGTAAACGGGTGGTCCAGGCATAACCGAGCTCTACAAAACCCGAGCCTCCTATTTTGTAAGGAGAGTCATCGAGGGATTCCCCTTCAATAATAGCATTATTAAACCCTATGGCAAAAACCACATCACTGCGGGTGCGTCTGTCGTACTTTCGCGGCCTATCGTATTTTTCTGATCCAAAATACACAAAGCTCTCACTGGTCTCATCGTCTCCGCCAATTCTTATAATCATTCTGTCCTCGTCATCCTCATCCTCATCGACTTCAGAATAATCGCCTTCATTGCGTCTGATCAATTCAATCTTGTTATCGATGATGGCTATTCGGTTTTCGATGTTCTGAGCACGCTTGGCAGCAGCTTCATTCTTTAATCGATCTGCTTCCTCGGCGGAGATTTCTCCGCGTTCAAGTCTTAAATTGATGTTCTCGACTTCCTTTTTTAAAAATTCTTTCTCTTCCTTTCGCACCTGCTCCTTTGCCTGATTAAGCTTGTCAATTTGTTTTTGCTTGGCCACTTCAGTTGTGGTAATTGTGCTGTCCTTTTTAGTTTCCTGGGCTCCAACCATTCCTAAGATAAGAATGAGCACCAGAGACATGATCATGCGTGTAGTGTTAAACATAACTGTTCGTTTTATTGATTAATGATTAATTGTTTCTTTGTGCTACTACTGTTTTAACTTTTTTATACCCGTCTTTAAAAACCTCATATACTCTGGATTTTAAAGAGGGCTCTACTTCTTCTTCCACCTCCATCAACAATTCATTTGCCTGGGCTAAAGTCGTTCTTTCTACCATGGTTTTATCCATCAACAACTCTTTCTGAGCTGCTTTTAACAAAGAGTCTGTCTCTCTATCCAATTGGTTCTCTGAAGTGGTTTGGGTATCCTGAAGTACCTCTTGAATGAGAGACTCATCCAATTCGTTTGTTGCGTACAACTTTGTGATTTCCATTTTATCAGAATCCTTAGGATGCTCATTTAACATATCCTTCTGATCTGAAGAGGCGACATCACTTTCCGGAAGATGGGTAGCCAATTTCTCTGATACAGTTGTGGATTTGGAATCTGATTTTTGTACTTCTTCTGCTTCAACAGTACCCTGAACCAGGTCTGTATTTGTTTCAAATGGTATTGTTGCGTCAGTGACTGTGTCATCCTGGACCTTATTATCTGCAGGGCTCTCTACAGCGTAGTTGTCCTCAGGTATGGTTTCTTCAGGAGATCTCACAACTTGAATAACCGTAAACAGAATAAGTAAAAATCCTGCTGCAATGGATAGTAACCAAAACCTGTTTCTTCCAGAATGTTTATCCTTATCCAACCGATCCGATAATCTGGTCCAGGCCTCCTGAGAAGGCTCAATTTGTCGCTCTTCTAACTTTCTTTTTATGTCCTCTTCAAACTTAACTGGAGCCATAACTGTTTTGATTTAATTTTTTAATTTGTTCTTGCAAAAGCTTTCTTGCCTTAAAGAGTTGCGACTTGGAGGTGCCTTCGGAGATGCCGAGAATTTCTGCTATCTCGTGATGCTTATATCCTTCTATGGCATACATCACAAATACTAATTTATACCCCTCCGGTAGCTGATCGATGATCTGCTGTATTTCAGCAACCGCTATATCGCTATGGATACTTTCGTGAAAATGTTCATGAACTTCAATCTGTTCCGAACTGTAAATCAGCGGTCTTCGCTTTCTCAGTTCAGAGATGCATTCCCTTACCATGATCCTTCTGATCCACCCTTCGAAACTTCCATTGTTTATGAAACTTGAGAGATGCTTAAATACCTTAAAAAAACCATTGAGCATTACCTCTTCAGCTAGTTCTATATCCTTAATGTAATAGCGGCATACACTAAGCATTTTTGAAGCGTGCAGTTCATAAATGGTGTGCTGAGCCTTTCGATTGTTCCTAACGGCCTTCTCAATGAGCTTCGCCTCGTTTTTATGAAGTTGGATCACTTTCATCCAAAAAAACTATTGCATTTGGTGTTTCTATTTATAAAGACGCGCGGTCTGAAAGAATGGTTGCCTGAATAGAAAAAAAATTATTTTTTTCGATCAATTACATAATTAACCATGAGCTCAAGTGCAGATCTGTATTGGGATTCAGGATACTTATTTAATATTTGAAGTGCCTCCCTCTGAAAGCTTTTCATCTTCTGAACGGCGTATTCCAGACCGCCGTTCAACTTTACAAAATCAATAACTTCCTTAACGCGCTGCTTGTCTTTGTTTTTATTTTTGATTGAGTTGATGAGCCACGCCTTGTCTGTTTTGGAACTTCGATTAAGGACATGGATGAGTGGAAGGGTCATTTTCTGTTCTTTAATATCGATTCCAATTGGTTTTCCAATGCGATCCTCACCATAGTCAAACAAATCGTCCTTGATCTGAAAAGCCATCCCTATTAACTCTCCAAATTGCCGCATGGTCTCTACCTCTTTGGTATTCGGTTTTACAGAAGCGGCGCCCAGACTGCAACAGGCTGCTATAAGAGTGGCCGTCTTTGGCCGTATGATAT
>CAWZYX010000062.1:0-17451 GCA_963966315.1 uncultured Winogradskyella sp.
CTACATGCCAGAAAACTCAAACTGATTCATCCGGTCACCGGAAATCCTATTGAGCTTACTGCCGATCTTCCCGATGAGCCTTTATGGCAGGCATGTTTATAAGAGCAGCTTGCTTGTCCCCATCTAAATTTACGGATGAGGGCAAAGTGAACAGCACTTCTTTCTTTGATCATTTTAGGTCCTCATCTGTAATTTGAACAGTTCCTTTGGTTGTTTCTGACTGAGGATACTAATACTTTCTCTGCTCAACTGCAGAATTCTTGGGTAACCGCCTGTGGTTTGAGCATCTCGCATGAGACAAAATAAATTTCCAGAGGGAGTCCATTGAATCGTTCCCGGTAAAACAGGGCTCGTAAGAATAGAATACTCATGAGCGCTTAATTTTTCATTGAAGTGAAATGCCATCCGGTTACTTTGATTAGATACTGAATAGTAATTTTCTATTATCCCTCGTTTGTCCGATTCTGAAAGCAGGTCAAATTCTGGCCCTTTAAACACTTCTATTTCGTTTTTAATAAAATGCTCTTCTCTAAACCTGATTCGCGCATTCTGTGCATTGACGCTCTTGTATGTTCTGAAGAAAATCCTCGTATCCTTACTAAGCTTTACTGATGAAGTTATTCCATTGTGCTGACTGAAACTGTTCATGACAGGGTCCAGCAAAAACTCACCGACAATACCAATGTAGGTCCATACCCCCTTAGCAATAGAGCCAATCCAAAAAACATCACCGGACCTTATTGGGTTAACACGATTCATTTGTACGGGTCGTTCATTGATCTGTGCCTGTGCTTCCGCTCCGCAACAAACCACATGAGCAGGTTTGTGAAACTTTAGTCTCAGACCGGCTTGAGCTGTCTCTATAAGTGGAGCATCCGGCGGATTTCCCAGGAGGAGGTTGGCAACATGTGCGGAGCTTTCGTCCATAAATCCGGAGCAGGGCACTCCAAATTCTCTGAATCCTGTGCGTCCTCCATCCTGAATGGACGAATAAATACCCGGTGTCAACACTTCAATCATTCGATCACCTCCTTTTCAAGCATGAAGTTTGGTGCTAATGTCTTGATTCTATCAAATTCCATTTGATCTACGGGAATGAACCTGATCACATCTCCTAACTTAGCAAAGACTGGAGGATCTGCCTTTGCATCAAATAGGTCAATGGGTGTACGACCGATCAATTGCCAGCCACCAGGGCTATTCTGAGGATAAATACCGGTTTGAGAACCTCCAATTCCTACCGATCCCTTTGTTACTCGTCTTCGTGGAGATTCCTTTCTTGAAAAATGAAGCTTTTCATCCAAACCTCCCAGGTAGAAAAAACCTGGTAAAAACCCAAAAAAATGAATTGGATAGTCTTTCCCCGAATGGATCTCAATGAACTCCTCCAAACTCAACTGTTTTTTTTGGCATATCTCTTCCAAATCAAGACCGTAGCACACATCGTAGCAAACCGGGATTTTCCAGCGAGTTACCGACCACGAATCCTTAAGCTCTATAGATTCTATGATTCCTTTTAGTTGTTCAAGCTCTGCCCCAAAATGTACAGGCTCAGAGAACAAGATGAGCAATTTAGCATAAGTCGGAACCAGGTCCTCAATAGTGGCTCCATAGTGTTCCCTGATCGCCTCTGAAACAGCTTTCATCTCTCTTAATACATCGAGCGCTATTCGTTGGGGCCACGATATTTCTATCGCGCGCTCGCCATAAGGATAATATGTCAGCGTATATTTGTTCAATTATTGGAGTGCGGAAATTTGAATTCCTTCTCTGATTAAATTGTCATATAAACTTTTTACCAAATTTTGAGAATTGTCGGAATCACTATGAATACATAAAGTATCTGCTTTTATATGCTTGTATTTCCCGGTAATTGTCTTCACTCGGGAGGATCGAACGATCTCAAAAACATGTATAAGCATTTGATCAGGATCAAGTATAAGTGCTTCGGTATGTTTTCGCGAAACAAGGCTCAAATCCTCATTGTAGTTTCTATCGGCAAAAGCTTCATAAATAACAGGTACCTCAAACTGTTTTCCTAGTAGAGCCATTTCAGAACCAATTGGAGCATAAATCGGCACCTTTTTTAGCTCCCCTACAGCCGAAAGGAACACCTTCGCGACTTCCTGATCCTTTGCTGCAAGATTATACAAGGCACCATGGGCTTTTACGTGATGCACCTCAGCTCTGCACTCCGCCGCAATTCTGGTAAAAGCTGTCAACTGAGCAACAAGGGATGATCTTAATTCATCTGAGGACATGCTCATCGCCACCCGACCAAAATTTTCCCGGTCGGGAAAGGATGGGTGAGCACCAATTCTCACGCCATGCTCTTTCGCCAATTGAATCACACTGCGCATCGATTTTACATCACCAGCATGCCCACCGCAAGCAATATTACAGGAGGAGATGTAAGGAAATAAAAGGTCCTCATTATTCATCCCTTCTCCAACATCCATATTTAGATCGATCTTCTTCACTTCAAAAATTAATAATACCAGACAATATCCTGTAGCTTAAAGCAAGAGTGATTATAAACACCAGAGCTCCCAGTGCATTTTGTGCCGGAGTGTTTGTATGTTCACCCAGAATTGTTTTTTTGTTCACGATGTATATAAGCACAATGGCAATTAAGGGCAGAAAAATACCATTGGCCACCTGAGCAAACACGATCAGGGCAATAGGTTTTACATTAAGGGTCGATACCAGAACCCCAAACAATAGAATACACATCCATACTCCCTTGTATATGGCCGAATCAGTGTTTTGGGACTTGCCCAATAATCCGGTAATGACAAAAGCTGCTGCCAGCGGTGCGGTAATTGCACTGGTAAGTCCTGCAGCGAATAGTCCCAAACCCATCAGATAGCTGGCGCTATATCCAAAAACCGGTTGAAGGGCCAATGCCAGATCTGCTCCTGAAGAGACCTCATCAATATCTACTGAAGCAGAAGAAATCAGAACAGACATGGATACCACCCCCCCTAAAATAACGGCTAGAAAGGTATCGAATCGGCATGTTCCGAGATCCTTTTCAGACTTCCACTTTTTACTGACCAGAGCAGAGTGCAGAAAGAGATTATAAGGCACCACAGTGGTACCTATAAGTCCTACAATAATCAAAATTGAGTTTTCAGGCATGTAAAATGTAAACAGGCCATTGACTAAGCCTGGTAAATCTGGTTGTGTCATCACTGCGGTCGTCACAAAGGACAAACTCATTAAAATCACAAGGCCCAGTAAGATATACTGAAGGGATTTGAAAGACCCTTTTAACAAGATGATAAAGGCAATTATACCGGTAATAAGAGGAATTGGATTAAAAGCAAATCCTCCAAATTTCATATCAATATTACCCGTAAAGACCTCTAGCCCAAGAGCACCACCGGAGATGTTTCCGGCTTCATAGGCCGTATTTCCAATGACGATGGCACTAAAAACCATACAGATAACCAACCATTTTATGAGCAAATTGGACCTCAACTCAGCAATGACCCTCGCCAGATCTTTTCTGCTGATCAAACCCAAACGCGCAGCCATTTCCTGAAGAGATACTGTTGCTACAACAGACAGCAACAATGCCCACAATAACGAATAGCCAAAGCCAGCTCCTGCAGCAGTGCATAAAGTGATGGTGCCCGGACCAATAAAGGCAGCAGCCACTAGTGGTCCAGGACCAATTTTTTTAAAAATTGACCTCACAAATTAGGATTTCCTGATATAAATGTAACCCTTTGAAATAAAACAAGGGCGCTCTCATATTCATAATTAATTAATTTCTATCTTTCAAATCAAAATAACCGAAGAACCAGAAACCAATGAATAAAGCAGTCCGATTTCAATCCTTATCAAATTATCCATTTGTCTATGCAATGCTCTTCTTAGTTCTTATGAGCTGCGGTGGTGTAAAAGTAGTAGATGCATGGCGGGCTCCCGATGTGGGTAATGCCAAGGAGGGTCATTTTTTGATAGTTGCCAGAACGGCCAATGAAACCAATAGAATTGCCTTTGAGCGAGAGATCGCGGACGCACTCATTGCCAGGGGGATCAAAGCCACACCCAGTTACAGTAAGTTTCCACCTCTAAAGCCAGATACAGAAATGACGGAGGAACGCAAAGCAATGATCTCCCAAATACTGGAAGACGAAGGCTTTAATAGCATTGTTGTTACCTCACTCAAGGACGTTCGTGAACGCACCACAACCAATAGTGGCTATTATTACAACGACCCCTGGAACATGTATTATCCTGGTTACTACGGCGGTTTTAACAGTTATTATTACCGTCCCTACTACGGTTATTCGGTCACTGTACCCATCACAGGGGGGCAACCAACCAGTTACACCACCAAAACCTATTATCTGGAAACAGTGGCCTTTAATCTGGATGCCGAAGATAACAATCAACTCATGGCAGTGGTCACAACAACGGTCGAAAATCCTAAAGATGCCTATAAAACTGCCGGCAAGTACACCGAAGAGATCCTAAAAGCTCTCGACCAGCAAAAGAAAAAGTAATCATTACATTTCTTTTTGCATAAAGGTATGCTGCGTCTCCAGAGCTATATTTTCGTTTTCTTTTTAGGTTATCTTAGTAGCTCTTTCGCTCAGGATGTGGAGCCAAGAAGGTGGTCTTCTCTCCCTTTAAAGTCGAATATCATAGGAGCCGGTTATGCCTTTACGACCGGAGAAGTACTATTTGATCCTCTTCTGGAAGCGGAAGATGTAAACATCAGTTTTAGTACTGTATTCCTTTCTTACGTCAAGCCATTCAAACTGGGTGATAAGGGAGCACGCATCGATGTTCTTGTACCCTTTGGATTTCAATTATACGAGGGCTTGCTAAGGGGCGAGCCAGCCAGTGTATACAGAAATGGATTTGGCGATGCCCGAGTTCGGTTATCGGTCAATTTTACGGGAGCGCCTCCAGGGAATGCCCAGGAGTTACAGAAGTATTTTAGAGATAACCCTGTCCATACCACCTTTGGAGCATCCCTTGCTGTGACCTTACCTACCGGACAGTATTTTGAAGAAAAACTATTAAATATTGGTCAGAATCAGGTGATCGTGAGGCCTCAGATTGGAATGGTCCATACCTGGAGAAACTGGTCCTATGAGTTGACGGGCTCTATGTATTTTTTCAGTCGTAACAACAACTTTTTTAACAACACTACCAGAAGGCAAGATCCGATATTCGCCCTGCAAACCCACCTTATCAGACGCTTGAGCGACAGGCTATGGGCTTCTTTAAGCCTGAGCTACGGCCTGGGCGGTACATCACAGGTTAGCGGGGTGTCAAAGGCAGATTACCGGACCAATCTGTTATCGGCTTTATCGGTTGGTGGAAGGATCACTGCCTTTCAAAATATTAAGCTGGCTTACTTGAATTCTCAGACCCTCAAGGATATTGGATCCAATACGCATAACTTTATTTTTGGCTGGTCCTATTTATTTTTATAATTTCAAAAATTAAAACCTTTTAAAAAACATGAAAAAATCACTACTCCTTTGTTTACTGTTCACACTGCTTACCGCTGCCTCCTACGGACAAGCCATTGAAATTACCGGATCTTATGGCTATCAATTTGGTACTCGGCTCAACTACGGTTTTGGTTATGTGAAGGCAGAACCCAGCGGGCAATGGGGTATTGCCGCTGGTTTAGAAGTACAGCCAGGCTTGGTGGCCAAACTCTCCTATGTTAGTATGGGCACAGAAATTCGTGTTCGCGATATTGATATAGCCAACAACCGTGAAGTAAAGCTCTCTGATGTACAAAACGACTGGTTCCTCCTCGGAGTGCAACGATATTTTAAGAGCGGTCCCATTAGACCGTTTGCAGGAGGCGGATTGGGTCTTGTAGTGGTATCACCCAAAAATGAGAGCACCCTTGATTGCACGGGCTGTACCCCTCCGGGTCCGATCATACCGCAACTAAGCAGCAACACCTATTTTGCCTTTAATATTGAGGCAGGAGTGAATTTTATGTTTTCTGACAACATAGGCTTCAACCTTCAGGGAAATTTATATTTTCCGGTGAACTACGGTGGCTTTTACGTGGGTACCGGTGGGGCTGGTTTCTCAACAGGATCAACCCAGATCATTGGAGGGTTTAGCGGCGGACTTGTTTTTAGAATTGACAATTAATTAAGTCAGCAAACACGCTTAATGGTATTTACAGAGTCGAAAATTAAACACTTATTATCCTCTTACTTACCAGAACTTGGAACCGATGATATAGATCTATTTTACGGTATTTGCATTTATGAAAAGGTCAGGAACAGAGAGGTTATTCTAAAAAAAGGCAGACTTGACCACAATCTGATCTTTATTTTAAAGGGATCTGCAAGAGCCTACCAAATAAGCGAAAATGGTAAGGAAGTGAACAATCATCTTCGATCGGAAGGTCACCTCTTTGGTGAAGCCCTTGCCTTTACCAACCAACCCCAAATTCTGAATATTGAGGCCATTGGTCAGCTGCATTATCTTAAGTTCGATGTGACCGAACTGGAGCATTTGGCTTTTGAGCATCAGGGACTCATGAAATTTTATCTAAGTCAGCTTAAAGAGATCATAATTACTTTTTCGCACCGTATTGATACCTTTGTTTCCATGAGTGCATCCGAGCGTTATGAGGACCTGGTCAACTGGAATCCCAAGTATCTCGAATCGACCTTTGATAAGCATATAGCGAGCTTTTTAGGTGTAAGTCCGCTCACTATACACAGAGCGAAAAAACACTTTAAAAAATAACATATGTTATTTTTTTAGTCTCCGTTCTTTTTTAGCTTCATCAATTGAATATTTAAAAGTCGGGACTACACTTATCGCCGTTATCTTGTAGTAAGACAATCAATAAAGAATCATATAATCAATAAAACCATTTAATTTTATTAAACATGAAGAGAGTATTATTATTATTGCTGTTCTGCGTGAGCATGGTCAGTATGGGCTTCGCTCAGAAAAAACCGAATATCCTGGTGATCTGGGGAGATGACATAGGTACCTGGAACATTAGCCACAATAACCGTGGAATGATGGGGTATAAAACACCAAATATTGACCGAATCGCTAAAGAAGGTGTCGGATTTACCGACTACTACGCACAGCAATCCTGTACTGCAGGACGCGCTGCTTTCATCAGTGGTTCAGTTCCAGTGAGATCCGGAATGACCAAAGTTGGCATGCCAGGAGCCAAGGAAGGTTGGCAAAAAACAGATGTAACTATGGCCACTGTTCTTAAAAGTCTTGGATATTCAACAGGTCAGTTTGGTAAAAACCATCAGGGAGATCTTGATGAGCACTTGCCCACCATGCATGGTTTTGATGAATTCTTTGGAAATCTCTATCATTTAAATGCGGAAGAAGAACCAGAAAATTTCGACTATCCTGGTGATATGGTTCTAAAAAATGGTCAAACCTTCAGAGAAAAGTTCGGTCCCAGAGGAGTTATTCACTCATGGGCAGACGGCAAAGGAGGTCAACGCATTGAAGATACCGGACCGCTTACTAAAAAACGTATGGAGACGGTAGATTACGAAACGCTGGCAGAGGCCAAAAGATTTATCAAGGAACAACACGAAGCGGGAAAACCCTTTTTTACCTGGTGGAATGCTACCAGAATGCACTTTAGAACACATGTGAAAGAGGATAAGAGAAATCCGGGCAACGATGAATACACAGATGGGATGATCGAACATGATATGCACGTTGGCGAATTATTAAACCTTCTGGATGAACTGGGTATTGCCGATAATACCATAGTGATGTATTCAACTGACAATGGCCCTCATTACAATACCTGGCCCGATGCAGGTACCACACCATTCCACGGTGAGAAAAACTCTAACTGGGAAGGGGCCTACAGGGTTCCCGCCTTTGTGCGTTGGCCAGGCCAATTCCCAGCCGATGTAACCTTAAATGGTATTGTAGCTCACGAAGACTGGTTACCAACCTTCGCTGCCGTTGCAGGAAACCCTAATGTCAAAGAACAATTGCTTGAAGGGGTGACCCTGAACGGAAGAAGCTATAAAAACCATATTGATGGCTACAATCAATTAGCATATTTAAAAGGAAGTGTAGACGAATCGCCAAGGGAAGGGTTTATTTATGTCAACGATGGTGGATCTATAGCCGCTTTGCGTTATAGAGACTGGAAAGCAACCTTTCTCGAGAATAGAGCAAGGCAATTGCAAATCTGGCTAGAACCCTTTGTTGAGCTAAGAGCACCGCTACTAACAAATTTAAGGCGAGACCCCTTTGAAAAAGCCTATAAAGGTTCCAATACCTATTACGACTGGTACATAGATCGCGCTTATATTTTAATAGCCATTCAAAGCTATGCTTTTAATTTCCTAAGCACCTTTAAAGAGTACCCACCTAGTCAGACTGCTGGCGATTGGAGCTTGACGAAGGTTGAGAAACAAATTGAAAACATGGTCAATAAAAGCAATTAACTATTATAAAAACAATGATTAAAGGCGAATCAAGGAATTCGCCTTTTTTTTAAAAATTACCCATATGATGAAAGCCCATATATATGCTCTATTCTTTGGTCTAATGACCCTTATGTCATGTGAATTTGTTGCTTCGGATTCTACATTACAAACGCAAGAATCAAAAGAGGAAAAAGATCCACTTCCTTCATGGAATGAGGGTGTAGCCAAATCGGCGATAATCGACTACATAACCTCTGTCGCGACCAAAGGAAATGCTTCATACATTCCAATAGAAGATCGGATTGCCACTTTTGATAACGACGGTAATTTATGGGCCGAACAACCAGCATACTTCCAACTTTATTTTGCCTTAGCTCAAATAAAATCTATGGCCAAGGACCATCCAGAGTGGAAAGATCAGGAGCCTTTTAAGTCTGTACTTAAGGGTGATATGGAAGGGATCATGGCTTCCGGGATGAAAGGACTCATGGAAATTATCATGAATAGCCATGCTGGCAAAACTAGTGATGACTACAGAGTGTCCGTTCAAACCTGGCTAGAAACAGCTAAACATCCCAGGTTTAATGTTGGTTACAATGAGCTTATTTACCAACCTATGTTGGAACTTCTCGAATATCTTAGGGCCAATGACTTCAAAGTCTTTATTGTGTCTGGTGGAGGTGTTGATTTTATGCGTGTTTGGGCAACTGAAGCCTACGGGATTCCCTCAGACCAGATCATTGGTAGCAGCATAAAAGCGGAGTTCTCCTATGTTGAGGAAAAAGCAGAAATCGTTAAAATTCCTGAATTAAACTTTATTGATGACAAGGAGGGGAAGCCGGTTGGAATCTATCAGCATATTGGCAAGAAACCTGTATTTGCCTCTGGTAATTCTGATGGGGATCTTCAAATGTTACAATATTGCGACTCAAACACCTACCCTAGTTTTCAATTGTATTTACACCATACAGATGAGGATCGCGAGTGGGCTTATGACCGCGAATCCCATGTTGGAAAACTGGATAAAGGTCTGGACGAAGCCCAAGCCAAAGGCTGGACGGTTATTGATATGAAAAAAGACTGGAAATATGTTTTTCCTTTTGAATTAAGTAATTAGTTTTAATGGCGCTGAGGGATAAATAAATTCTTATGAAGAGCTACAGGCGATTTTTGGTTTTAACAGTGTCCTGCTACTTTGTGTTATGCTGCAAGTCAGAACCAAAAGAACAGGAAATCGAACCGGTGAATTCCAAAACGGACTGCCATCCGCAGTCCGGCAGAGCAGCTTTGATATTGGGCCAGGCAGATACTACCCTTATCAGAAATGTGGATGGAGTCAGCGAGTTGGTCACGGATCTTGAAAAGCAAACATCTGCAAAGATCGAGACCTCAAAGAGCAATGAATTACCAGATGGTATGGTACTTATTCCTGGCGGAACCTTTACCATGGGAGCTGTTGGCAATCTTACCCTTCCGAGGGAGTATCCCAGGCATCCTGTAAAGGTAAGCAGTTTTTATATGGATGCCCATGAGGTCACAAACGCAGAATTTAGAGAATTTGTTCAGGCCACTGGCTATATTACGATTGCAGAACGCCCAATCGATTGGGAAGAACTTAAAAAACAGGTGCCGCCTGGAACACCAAAACCACCAGAAGAGAGCCTTAGGCCAGGCTCCTTGCTATTTAAACTGAGGCCTGGTGTTACGGACCTCAGCAACTATTTTCAGTGGTGGGAATGGACCGTAGGTACTAACTGGAAGCACCCAGAGGGGCCTGGTTCTGATCTCAAAGGCAAAGACGACCATCCAGTAGTGCACATCGCTTATGCCGATGCACAGGCCTATGCCAAGTGGGCAGGAAAAAGACTCCCAACAGAAGCGGAATGGGAGTACGCAGCTCGAGGAGGATTAAAAGATCCTATTTACCCCTGGGGCGATAAAGACGTTAATGAAGCACCTTACGAGTGTAACTTTTTTCAAGGACAGTTTCCATCGTTCAATTCATCCGAAGATGGATTCTTAACCTCCGCTCCTGTTGGTAGTTTTAAGCCTAATGGTTACGGTCTTTACGACATGGCCGGAAATGTTTGGGAGATCGTTAGTGACAAATTTGATGAAGATTACTACGCTACCTTACCAACGGATGAACCTGTGATCAATCCACGAGGTTCTAACAGAAGCTTTTACCGGCAAAATAACTTTGCACAACATACGGTCATTAAAGGTGGTTCGTTTTTATGTAACGACAGTTACTGCGCCAGTTATCGCATTTCAGCCAAAATGCCTCTTGAAACAGATTCGGCTATGAATCATGTCGGATTTCGATGTGTGGCGGATATTAATTAAGTTTGTTGGTTAAAAAAGCATCTTTATGAATTGTAAAGTTTTGAATAAAACTATTTCAATCAAGGCCTTGTTGATACTTGTTACTCTTCTTATATCGGCCACAAGCCTCGCCCAAAATGATACGATTCGGGTTAAAAATGGAAATGTCTTATTTGGAGAAATTAAAAAACTGCGTTCTGGTGTGATTAGCATGGAAACGCCTTATAGCGACTCAGACTTTAGCATTGATTTTTCTGAAGTTACTGAGATAAAGATCGAAAAACTGTGTTTTATTGTCTTAACCGGTGGCAGAAGACTTACGGGTTACCTCAAATCTGAAAAACCTGGTTTTTTTATTTTCACAGATACTAGTGGTACCAAAGAAGAAATACCGCTCCAAGACCTGGTTGTTCTGGATGAACTGGACAAACGTTTCTGGAAGCGTGTTAGCGGTAATATTGATGTAAGCTACAATCTGACAAAAGCAAACAACACAAGTCAGTTCACTGTGGGAGGAGGCTTGTATTACCGTGGGCCAGTATGGCAATCCTCCTTTACGATCAACTCTCTTAACTCCAATCAGGACAATGCAGAAGAAATTACACGAACGGATATGTCTGCGGATGTGACGCGCATACTTCCTCGAAACTGGTATCTTCTGGCCAACTACAGTTTTCTTTCCAATACGGAACAAGCACTTGAGTCACGTAATTCGGTGAGAGCTGGTCTTGGTCGTTTTGTTGCCCTAACGAATAAACTGCTGTGGGGGCTTAATGTAGGTGTCAACTTAAACTTTGAAAGCTTTTCGGACCTAACACCAGATAACGAATCTACAGAATTATATATTGGTTCGCAGTTTGATATGTTTGACTTTTCGGACTGGAGCCTGAAGACCAATATAAATGTTTTCCCAAGTTTAAGTGAAAGTGGACGTTGGAGGGTGGATTATTACCTGGACATCAAATGGGACTTGCCACTTGATTTTTATATTAAAACTAACTTTCAATTCAATTACGATAATCGGGCTGCCGTATCCGGTAGTGAATTCGACTACGTATGGACCACAGGGGTGGGCTGGAGCTTTAACTAAAAACAACTTACCGCATTTGAATCAGGAATCCATCAAAAAGAAATGGCTTAAAACGTTGCAGTTTCTTGCAGCTTATATGGTAGCTGCATGGACCTTTTTACAATTTGTCGATTGGATTTTAAATCGGTATCAGATTTCCCCCTACTGGGTTGATCTGTTGCTGTGGATATTTGTAGGAATCATACCATCCTTACTGGTTTATTTTCACAATAAAGAACGCATCAATCAGCGCAAGCTTCGAAAACGCGAAAAAATTCTATTTCCGCTCAACATTATTCTGATCATGGTAATCACGTACTTTGGATTTGGAAATTCGGATCTGGGTGCTACAACAAAAAAAATAAGCTACCTAGATGAATACGGCATTGCCCAAAGTAAAACCATTACAAAGGAGGAGTTTAGGATTGGTATTCCGATCTATGGATTTGAAAACAAAAGTGGGAACGACTCGATTAGCTGGTGGCGATATGGTATTGGTAGATTATTAGTGTATGATCTGGAACAAAACAAAAGCCTCAGCCCCTACTCCTATTTTTATACCGAAACCTCAACGAAGATTACAGACGCCTCAATTTTTGAAGATTTTTATGTAGATGGCGATTATCTTGTTGAAAACGGACAAGTCACGATCAACGTTTACATCCGGAAAGCAAACAATGCTAAGATACTGAGCAAAAAAACCTTTACAGGTGATGATTTTTTGAATCTTTTGGATGAAATCAGTTATTTCATTACAGAAGAAGCAGGCTTTGTGGAATCAAATGCTCCGAAGTATCTGGACTACCCAATCAAAGAGTTTATGAGTGCTTCAGAACCAGCACTACGTGCTTTTGTAAATGGAAATTATGACGAAGCTGTAGCTATTGACAGCACCTTTGGCATGGCTTATTTAGAGGATGCCAAAAGATCTTTAAGATTTAATGTGGGCATCCTTGAAGTGCAGGATATGATAGACAAGGCCTATACCTATCGCAACGAACTGCCACTGCAAAAACAACTAGAGGTCAATATTCAACGCAATCTGGCTTACGAAAACTTTGAAGAAGCTGAAGCCCAGATTCAATTGCAACTGGAGGTAGACCCAACAGAGGAGTTTTACAACCAGGTACTGTTCTCTTTGTACGGAAAAAACAAAGACCTGGACAAATACTTTGAGCGTTCGGAATACTTGTTCAATAAAAACCCTAATCCAAATAATGGTACTAACCTTGCCAATGCTGCTATAGCCAGCGGTAAAGAGCAACTGTTAATAGATGAGATCAAGAAATACGAATTGATCAGCCCTGATCTGAAACATTTTAAAATTCAACCCTATATTTTTCAAGGTAAAATTGAAGAAGCAGAGTCCTTGATTAAGGAATTAAAAACTGTGCATCCTGAATTTAAAAACAGATTAACTGTTTACGATTCAGCTATTCCTTATTTAAAAAGTCATGAAATGGATACGGACTTGCTGAAAGCCTTTGTAGGTCATTATCGGTCGGATAGGAATGAACAAGTTGTTAATTATTGGATTGAAAACGACCGACTTATTCAGTATGTGAACAATCAGAATGTCATTCCGTTTAATCTCTTCAACGAGGAAAACATCGCAGGAGGCTTTGTAAATGATCGAACCTGGAAAATAAAAATGGTGAGAGACAGTTTGGGAAAGGCCATAGGTTGTATCGTCCATCAATACGACCGTAGCAATACAACTGGTCTATGGTACTGGAAAGAAGATGCGTCCATTCAAGCAGCCCATCAGGCACTTGCTGAAGGAAAGGATTCTCTGGCTAAACAATTATACAGCAAGGCCTTAGAGAATAATCCCAAACATAGTTATCTGAGCAATATCATTGAATACTTGAATTACGTTGGGATGACAGATCCTCAGACTCTTTTAGACCAGTACCAGCAACATGCAGGCACCTATGGCCCGCGTCAGTTTTATGTAAGCGATGGAAAATTGTACTACAAACGTAAAAGTGAAGACATTGACCTGCCTAGGGTACGTTTATTACCATTGAATGATCACCGCTACATGGATTTGACCCGATTCAACACCATTATGGAATTCACGATGGATTCCACCGAAGTCATGGCATCGGGTGGCTATCACTATGATGCTATTGACGGTTCATTTGAATGGCAGGAATTAGATAAGCAGATTAATTATTTTTTAAAATCAGATTAACCCAGCCAACCTTCCCTATCCAGACTTCTGTACTGAATAGCTTCACTGATATGTGCTCCTGAAATAGAATCGGCCTTATCAAGATCGGCTATAGTTCTTGCGACTTTTAAGATGCGATCGTAGGCTCTCGCCGATAAGTTCAGTCGTTCCATAGCGGATTTGAGCAAATCCATGGAATCCTTGTCCAGCTTACAGTAGGCGCGTATCGCTTTACTATTCATCTGGGCATTATAATGCACATGATGCAGCTCCTGAAACCGCTTAGTTTGCAAATCTCTTGCTGCAGTCACTCGCTTTCTGATGTCTATAGAGGATTCACCCTGATGCTGGTCGGATAATTTTTCAAAAGGTACAGGGGTGACCTCAATATGAATATCGATGCGATCCAGCAATGGCCCTGAGATCTTACCCAGGTAACGCTGCATTTCTGCTGGGGAAGAGGTTACGGGCGCATCCGGATCATTAAAGTAACCCCCAGGACTTGGATTCATACTGGCCACCAGCATGAAGGAAGACGGGTAGGTCACCGTAAATTTTGCCCTTGATATGGTCACCTCCCGGTCTTCAAGCGGTTGGCGCATCACCTCCAGTACACTCCGTTTAAACTCAGGTAATTCATCGAGGAACAAGACCCCATTGTGTGCCAGTGAGATCTCTCCGGGTTGAGGATAGGTGCCTCCACCAACCAAGGCGACATCACTTATCGTATGATGAGGACTTCTAAAAGGTCGCTGAGCCATCAAACCTGAATGCTCTTTAATGCGCCCCACCACAGAATGGATTTTGGTGGTTTCCAAAGCCTCATGCAAGGTCATTGGAGGTAAAATACTTGGCAGGCGTTTGGCTAGCATGGTTTTTCCTGAACCCGGCGGCCCTATAAGAATGATGTTATGCCCTCCGGCAGCAGCTATTTCCATGCAGCGCTTAATGCTCTCCTGGCCTTTTACATCCGAAAAATCAAACTCCGGAAAATTAAGGTGTTTGAAAAACTCCTCCCTCGTGTCAACTTCTGTTGGCGCTATTGCTTCACCCTGATCGAAATGCTTTATCACCTCTAGTATATTATGCGCACCATAGATGTTGAGACCATCTACAATCGCCGCCTCTTCGGCATTCTGATGTGGCAGTATAAACCCTTTAAACCCTTCTTCACGTGCTTTAATAGCAATTGGTAAAGCTCCTTTTATGGGTTGCAGGCTACCATCGAGGGACAGTTCTCCCATGATCAGATACTCCTCTAGATCTGCTGCTTGGATTTGACCGGAAGCTACTAATATTCCAACAGCAAGGGTCAAATCATATGCCGAACCCTCTTTCCTCAAATCGGCCGGGGCCATGTTAATAGTGATCTTCTTTCCGGGAATCTTATAGCCATTGTTCTGCAGTGCAGCAGCTATTCGATAGTTACTTTCTTTAATGGCATTGTCAGGCAAACCCACCAGATGATAGCCTATTCCGGAATCTACATTGACCTCAACCGTAATAGTAGTTGCCTCGACACCAAAAACAGCACTGCCGTAAACTTTATTAAGCATCAAATCTACATTTCGACGAATTCTTACCTTATATTCCGGATAAACGAACGTTTGAACCTAGTCGTCACATAAATCAAGCGTGTCAACATCAATACCCGATCTTAAAAGGTATTGAGAACCTGATCCGACAAACACATCATTCGCATAACGCTCAAAATCGTCCACTAGAAATTCACCATCAATAAAATAGGTGTGAAATTCACGGATCGTTTCACCATCAACCGAATACTCCAGTGCGATCTGAAGAACGTCTGAAGACAGGTCTTTTACTTCAAAGGAATCGTATTCCAAACCTCCATCCGTGATACCATAGGGCACATATTTGTAACAGTCCCCAAATACTCCACCCTCATTGATCCAGGATTCAAAGGGGAGCGCCTCATCAGTTCCTACTCTAACATGAATAGCATCGTTGGGTTGTTCCTCTGCAGGAACGTCCCATACTGTACCAGCCCGGGATTCGAAAAATGAACCTTGGTCCGAAAGCCTGTTATCCGCTTCGCAGGAAACCAAAAGGAGTACAATAACCACAATAAAAACATTGTTTAACTTCATCATTTCTTGCTTTTATGATTTGTAACATAAAGATAAAACTAATTCAGGAAAGAATCAATTTTAGGGTTAAAGGCTTAGACCATTTAAAAAATCATAGGCCTTTTTTTCATTGTAATACCATGCTCCTTTACCAACAAAACCAACATGGCCCCCGTATTTAGGCATTTCCAGATACAGATTCGGATTGTTTTTAGCCTCTTTTACGGGAAAACAATCAGGAGAAAGAAAAGAATCATTCAATGCATTAATAATTAGGGTTGGGACTTTTATCTGATTGAGAAACTGGAGACTACTACTCTGTTGGTAATAATCAAGGGCATCCTTAAAACCATGAGCTCTCGAAGTATAAACATCATCAAAGTCTACCAGTAATTTAATGCGGTCAAAATCCTTCTGCGTTAACAATTGTGGAAACTGACTAAGTTTAGGCTTGAGTTTATTTTTTAAATGATTCAGAAATCTCGCCGCATAAGCCTTATTTTTTAGTTTATGCAACTCATCACAGGAACCTTTAAGATCGCAGGGAGCAGATACCGCAACGACCCCCATAAGTTGTTCTGGTATGCTATTTCCTTCACCCAGATACTTAAGTACCATATTCCCACCCAGGCTTATCCCTTTTATATAAAGTTTATTGTATTCTTTTTTCAGTAAAATATGATCCAGGACAGCTTTTAGGTCTTCGGTAGCACCTGAATGATAAGATCTGAAAAGAAGGTTTGGTTCTCCACTACAGCCTCTGAAATTGACTCCAACAGCATCAATTCCCTTACCATTAAAAAGTTTTGCAGTTCCGGTTATGTATGGGCGTAGCGAACTGCCCTCCAATCCATGCAGTAAGATGATCAGTTCATCTGACTCTTTTTGGGCAAAGCTCCAGTCCAGATCCATAAAATCACCATCGGGTAAATCAATCCGTTCTCTTTTCTTGTATGAAAAAGTTACATGTCTCAGCAATCCTGAATAAATGGTGGAAACATGACCATTTTTAGACCATGAAGGTGGCTTGTATGTAGTATCTATGATGGGCATTTAAAGGCATTTTAAGTTCTTTTAGAGGTTTGAAGATCTGTAAAGCAAAAGCTTGAACCATCAAACAAACCTAGATCGCTCAATTTTAAGTTGGGTATTACCAATAAGGCCATAAATGACAAGGTCATATAAGGAGCACTCAGCGAACTACCCATTGATTTGGCCATTGCATCAAGCTCGCTGTACCACAAACCAACCGTCTGAGCATCTTCTGCGCTCATAATTCCGGCTACCGGTAGGGGCATTATTTTTTGTCGTTTTGAAGATACAGCGCTGATTCCTCCTTTTTTTTCAATAATCAAA
>CAWZYX010000063.1:0-17251 GCA_963966315.1 uncultured Winogradskyella sp.
GTCCTACTACTACCGGAAAGAAAATAGATCTGTCCAAATTTGAAAAGCCTAAGAAGAAGAAGGAAGACAAATCAGATAAAAGTGACGGTAAATCTTCTGGAAAGCGTAAAAGGCGTCGAATCAGTAAAGCAGGTGATGACCGACGCGGTGGCTTCCAGGGCGATCGAAAAGGATTTAAAGGAAGGGGGCAGAACAGGCCAAAGGTGGTACGAGAAGAGCCAAGTGAAGAGGATGTGCAGAAGCAAATCCGTGAGACCCTTGAAAAACTGCAGGGTAAAGGAAGTAAAGGAAAGGCTGCAAAATATCGTAGGGAAAAAAGAGATCAGCACAGGCAACAGACCGAAATAGATCAAGAGCTGGCAGCAGCCGAATCAAAAGTGCTGAAAGTAACGGAGTTTGTGACCGTTAGTGAAGTGGCCACCATGATGGATGTACCGGTAACAAAGATCATTTCTGCATGTATGTCTTTGGGTATGATGGTGACAATGAACCAGAGGTTGGATGCTGAAACACTCTCCATTGTGGCTGAGGAGTTTGGGTATGAGGTCGAATTTATTACTGCCGATATCGAAGAGTCCATTGAGGAGGTGGATGACCTACCGGAGGATCTCCAGGAACGCGCACCCATTGTAACCGTTATGGGGCACGTAGATCACGGGAAAACGTCCCTTCTGGATTACATACGTCATGAAAACGTCATTGCGGGAGAATCAGGAGGAATCACCCAGCATATTGGTGCTTATGGCGTACAACTGGAAAATGGTCAAAGAATAGCATTTCTGGATACTCCTGGTCACGAGGCCTTTACAGCCATGCGGGCCAGAGGAGCCCAGGTAACCGATATTGCAATTATCGTAGTAGCAGCTGATGATGACATTATGCCACAAACCAAAGAGGCAATTTCACATGCTCAGGCTGCTGGTGTTCCAATCGTTTTTGCCATAAATAAAGTAGACAAACCAACAGCCAATCCTGACAAGATCAAAGAGGGGCTGGCAAATATGAATCTTCTGGTAGAAGACTGGGGTGGAAAAATTCAATCTCATGACATTTCTGCCAAAACCGGACAGGGGGTTTCAGAATTACTGGAAAAGGTACTTCTGGAAGCAGAGCTTCTGGAATTAAAGGCAAATCCGAATAAGCCGGCGAATGGTACTGTGGTCGAGGCATTCCTCGACAAAGGAAGAGGTTATGTCTCTACCATCCTGGTGCAGGCCGGAACCTTAAAAATTGGGGACTACGTGCTTGCAGGTAGGCACAGTGGTAAGGTAAAAGCCATGCAGGATGAACGAGGTAATGACGTCACTCAGGCAGGGCCATCCACACCAGTTTCCATACTGGGACTGGACGGGGCACCACAGGCCGGTGATAAATTCAATGTCTTTGAGGACGAACGTGAGGCCAAGCAAATAGCAACCAAAAGAACACAACTTCAGCGCGAACAGTCCGTTAGAACACAGCGTCATATCACTCTCGACGAGATTGGCAGGCGTATTGCTTTAGGAGACTTTAAAGAGCTCAATATTATTCTTAAAGGTGATGTGGATGGATCTGTTGAGGCACTGACCGATTCGTTCCAGAAACTCTCCACTGAGGAAATTCAGGTAAATATCATCCATAAAGGAGTAGGGGCCATCACCGAAAGTGATGTGTTACTGGCTACCGCTTCTGATGCTATTATTATTGGATTTAATGTGCGACCTATGGGTAATGCACGACAAATTGCAGATAAAGAGGAAATCGATATCAGAACCTATTCCATCATTTACGATGCTATCAATGATGTTAAAGATGCAATGGAAGGTCTCTTATCACCCGAATTGAAAGAGGAGATCACAGGAACTGCAGAAATAAGAGAACTCTTTAAGGTGTCTAAGGTTGGAACGATCGCGGGCTGTATGGTGACCAATGGAAAGATCTACAGAAACTCCGGTATTCGAATTATCAGAGACGGAGTGGTGGTGTATACCGGCGAACTAGCTTCTCTTAAGCGCTTCAAAGATGATGTGAAGGAAGTCTCAAAAGGTTATGATTGTGGACTTCAGATCAAAAACTACAACGATATTAAAGAGGGTGACGTTCTGGAAGCCTTCCAGGAAGTTGAGGTCAAAAAGAAATTGTAATACAAAACCCGACATCTTCAAGATGTCGGGTTTTTTTTATTGGGAAGTTTTGAAGTCTGTTTTGGGTTCAAAAATAAAGGCGTACATATAATCTGATTTGATCATAGCCAACCCTCTGTCTGCCTCAAGCTTGTCCTTAAACACACCTGCCCAGACCTTGTAATTAGGGGTGTTAAACTCAATTTCTGTGGGCCAGTCGGGATATTTGTTTTTAAACGCGTCCATGGCTTCTTCTGCAAGTTTGGGCTGTGTACTTTGAAAAATCTGGATCTTATAAATGGTATTGGTCCTGACGTCTTCCTTGAATTTAAGCAACTCGTCAATGGTATGACTCTGGTTTACGGTAACCTTGCCTTTCTGCGCCAAAAGCCAGCCGGTGTTTAGAAGACACAGTAAAATAAATAATCTGAAAACCCTGTTTTTTTTCATTGTCTTTTGTTGTTTGTGCAAAGGTATTAATCGTTTAACGCCCGAGCTTCAAAAATCTTATTTAGAATAATTATAAATTAAATGTTAACAGCATGCCAATATTTCGGAAATCATCTTTATAACTTACTTTTGCGTGAGTTTTTATGGTCTCTTTTCAAGGAAGATTGTTGCGAAAATTGTGCCACTTTCGGAGCCGGAAACACCAGCTAATACAGGTCCTGATAAAAACGGCCTGTATGAAACTAAAAAACAGGAACATAGTTTGAAGAATCAAACGTTACAAAACAATAAAAATTCGCAGATGAAAAAGGTTTCCAACCGCAAATTGACCGATTTGCTGTTACAGTTCGGTCTTGTTTTCATTTTAATGTTTAGCATCTCATTACAGGCTCAGGAAGCCGCCGAAGGATCGGACGGTGACCCTGTTAAAGGTAAACAGTTGTACAACACCAATTGTGCTGCATGCCATAAGTTGGATGCAAAGATGACAGGTCCTGCATTGAGAAATGTAGAGGCACGTCTGTACGAAGAAGAGGGTCTGGACAGAGAATGGCTTTATTCCTGGATCCGCAATAGTGCTTCATTGATTAAATCCGGAGATGCCTATGCCAATAAGATCTGGAATGAATACAACCAGACGGCAATGACCGCATTCCCGCAATTGAGCGATCAGGATTTGGCCGATATCCTTGCCTACACTGCACAACCAAAACCGGAACCGGTTGCTGCTGCAGCTGGAGCGGAAACTGTTGTGGTGCAGGAGCCAGGAATCAGTAATGAGTTGATCCTTGGAGCCCTTGCTTTGTTGTTTGGGTTATTAGCCATGGCGTTGATTCTGGTGAAGCGCACGTTAGACCGTTTCGCTGAGGCCAAAGGCATTGATGTGGTGGTTGAAGAAAAGCGCACACCTATCTGGAAGGCCTTTGTTCAAAATCAATTTCTGGTCTTAGTGACCTCCATCGTACTGTTGCTGGCCAGTGCGTACTTTGTGTATGGATATTTCATGCAGGTAGGGATCGATCAAGGTTATGCGCCGGTACAACCAATTCATTATTCTCACAAAATTCACGCGGGTGCCAATGGAATTGAATGTAAGTATTGCCATTCGTCTGCTAGAGTAAGTAAGCATTCGGGCATCCCCTCCTTAAATATTTGTATGAACTGTCACAAGGCCATCAACGAAGTGGCAGGACCGGAGTCTGAATATACCAATGTGACTGAGGAGTACAGTAAGGAATTCTATGACGGTGAAATTCAAAAGCTATATGCAGCCGTGGGCTGGAATCCGGACGAGCAGGCTTATACAGGAGAAACACAACCGGTCAAATGGGTAAGGATTCACAACCTTCCTGATTTTGCTTACTTCAACCACTCGCAGCACGTTGAAGTTGGAGGTATCGAATGTCAGACCTGTCATGGTCCGGTTGAAGAAATGGAGATCATGTATCAGCACGCCCCATTAACAATGGGATGGTGTATCAACTGTCACAGAGAAACAGAAGTAAAAGTTCAGGATAACGAGTACTACGCCAAGATCCATGAAGAACTGTCTAAAAAATACAATGTCGAAAAACTCACGGTTGCCATGATGGGTGGATTGGAATGTGGTAAGTGCCACTACTAAGACGGTAACTAACAAATTAACAGGAAGAAATTCAAAATTATATGTCATCAAACAAGAAATACTGGAAAAGTGTTGAGGAGCTGAACGAAAATAGTTCTATTGTTGAGACACTTCAGCAAAATGAGTTTGTTGAAGAAATACCAACCGATACATTCTTAGGTGATAAAGAAACGCTCGAATCATCATCAACGACTCGACGAGACTTCTTAAAGTACGTTGGGTTTAGTACAGCAGCTGCTTCACTCGCAGCTTGTGAGGGCCCGGTTGTAAAATCCATCCCCTACGTGGTACAACCTAAGGAGATCATTCCTGGGGTAGCCAACTTTTATGCAACGACCATAGCAAATGGTTACGATTTTGCCAGTGTGCTCGTTAAGACCAGAGAAGGGCGTCCTATAAAAATTGAAAATAATACGCTAGCAGAAACGAACGGAATGGCTAATGCCCGGGTGCATGCCTCTGTGTTGGATCTGTATGATAATAAGAGGGTAAAATCCCCTCTAAAGAACGGACAACCTATTGGGTGGTCTCAATTTGTAAACGAAACCTCTAAGAAGCTGGAGGAACTAAAAGCTTCCGGAAAAGAAATAGCTGTTTTAACCCAGTCCTTTGCCAGCCCATCTACTAGAAATCTTATAGCCGATTTCAGAGAGCAGTACACCAATGTAAGACACGTCAGCTATGATGCTGTTTCCGAGTCTGCCGCATTGGATGCCTTTCAGGCAAAATATGGTGAGCGCGCCCTCGCAAATTACGATTTTGAAAAGGCAATGACCATAGTTTCAGTGGGGGCAGATTTTCTTGGCGACTGGCAAGGTGGTGGCTTTGATTCCGGTTATGCTAAAAAGCGTGTACCGCAGCAAGGAAAAATGTCGCGTCATATTCAATTCGAATCCAACATGTCCTTATCAGGGGCAAATGCTGATCTAAGAGTACCGGTGAAGCCCAGCGAACAGAGGTTGGCTTTGGCGAAACTTTACAGCTACGTGACCGGTGTAAATGTACCGGGCTCATTGTCCGAAGCATTGGATAAGGTGGTGCGCGAAGCGGCTTCTGAGCTTAAGAGAGCTGGAAAAAACGCCGTTGTGATCACAGGAATTCAGGATGTGAATGCCCAAACAGTGGTGCTTGAATTAAATGAGTATCTGGGAAGCAA
This sequence comes from uncultured Winogradskyella sp., assembly GCA_963966315.1. GTDB lineage: Bacteria > Bacteroidota > Bacteroidia > Flavobacteriales > Flavobacteriaceae > Winogradskyella_A. The sequence continues at coordinate 5,333 of CAWZYX010000063.1, forward strand.
GGCTTTTGATACCAAGGCAACCATAAAAACGAAAAGAGGAAACGATTTAGAAGTAGCTTCTTTGGTGGCCGATATGAAGGCAGGTAAGATTGCTGCTGTTATTATGGCCGGGGTGAACCCTGTTTACAGTCTTCCCAATTCAGAAGACTTTAAGGCCGGACTTGAAAAGGTCGAGATGTCCATTGCTTCTGCAATGAAAGTGGACGAAACAGCAAAACTCTGCACCTATGTGGCAGCGGCTCCTCATTACCTCGAATCCTGGGGTGATGTGGAAATGAAAAAGGGGCATTACAGCCTTATGCAGCCTACCATCAGACCATTATTTGATACCAAGCAGTTTCAGGAATTACTGATGTCATGGACTGCAAACACCCAGTCTTATGACGAATACATTAAAATGATCTGGACTCAGGACATTTTAGATGGTGCTTCCTTTAGCCAGGCCCTTCACGATGGAGTGTTCAAGACATCTTACGACGCCGTGAGTGATCTTGATCAACTGGAAGGGACACTTAATAAAGATGCAGTAGAGACTCCTTCCGGCAGTGCGGCAAGAGCATTGTCTAATTCTTCCAAGTCCAATGGAATGGAGTTAAGTCTTTATACCAAGGTAGGTATGGGTGATGGACAGCAAGCCAATAACCCATGGTTACAAGAGTTTCCAGATCCTATTTCAAGGACCTCCTGGGATAACTATCTGACCATTTCTAAATCTGACGCAGACGCTGCAGGACTGGTAAATGAAAATGTAGCAAACGGTGGATTAAACGGCAGTTATGTTAATGTTACAGTAAATGGTGTGACCGTTGAAAAAGTACCTGTTATCATTCAACCCGGGCAAGCCAAAGGCTCTGTTGGACTCGCTTTGGGATTTGGGAGAAAAGAAGGTGTTCAGGCCGAAATGCAAACGGGAGTTAATGCTTATCCATTGTACCAGAACTTCAAAGCAGTTCAGAATGTAACCATAGAGAAGGCTTCCGGGACTCATGAATTTGCTTGTGTACAGTTGCACAATACCCTCATGGGGCGCGGCGATATCATTAGAGAAACGAGCCTCGAAATATTCAATACAAAAAATAAGGACTACTGGAACCCCATCCCCAAAGTTTCAAAAGACCATATCGAAACTCCGGTAAACTCGCCGGATGTGGACCTATGGGATTCATTTGATCGCTCAATCGGGCATCATTTCAACTTATCGATCGATCTTAATGCCTGTACCGGTTGCGGGGCCTGCGTGATCGCATGTCACGCAGAAAACAACGTTCCGGTAGTAGGAAAGACGGAGATGAGACGCAGTAGAGATATGCACTGGTTGCGAATTGACAGGTACTATTCCTCTCAAGATTCTTTTGAAGGTGACAATGCTAAGAAAGACAACATCTCAGGACTCAGTAGTTCACTTAGTGAGTTTAGCGAGATGGAGAACCCTGCAGATAATCCACAGGTGGCTTTTCAGCCTGTGATGTGCCAGCACTGTAACCATGCACCTTGTGAAACCGTATGTCCTGTAGCTGCAACAGCGCATGGACGTCAGGGGCAGAATCATATGGCTTATAATCGATGTGTGGGAACAAGGTACTGTGCAAATAACTGTCCATATAAGGTTAGACGCTTCAACTGGTTCCTTTATAACAATAATGACGAGTTTGATTTCCATATGAACAACGACCTGGGTCGTATGGTTATTAATCCTGATGTAACGGTCAGATCCAGAGGGGTTATGGAGAAATGTTCTTTCTGTATCCAAAAGACACAAAAGACCATATTGGATGCAAAACGCGATGGACGTGAGATCAAAGATGGTGAGTTTCAGACAGCATGTTCCGCTGCCTGTGGAAGCGGAGCGATGGTGTTCGGAGATGTGAATGATGAATCGAGTGAGGTAGCCAAACTCTCAAAGGATAACCGAATGTATCATCTGTTAGAACATGTAGGTACCAAACCAAATGTGTTCTATCAGACCAAAGTCAGAAATACAACGAAAGCATAAACTAAATTTAAAGATCAATTATAAATTATGGCGTCTCATTACGAAGCACCAATTAGAAGACCACTAGTTACAGGCGAGAAATCGTATCACGATGTTACAGTGGACGTGGCAAGACCCGTAGAGGGTAAAGCCAACAAAGCCTGGTGGATTGTCTTTAGCATTTCACTAGTGGCCTTTCTGTGGGGACTGGGCTGTATTATCTATACCATTTCAACGGGTATTGGAGTCTGGGGACTTAATAAAACCGTGAACTGGGCCTGGGATATTACCAACTTTGTCTGGTGGGTAGGTATTGGTCACGCAGGAACACTTATTTCTGCAGTACTGCTGCTCTTCCGTCAGAAATGGAGAATGGCGATCAACAGATCGGCGGAAGCCATGACCATTTTTTCCGTAATTCAGGCCGGATTGTTTCCGATCATTCACATGGGACGTCCTTGGTTAGCCTATTGGGTACTGCCCATACCAAACCAATTTGGATCGCTTTGGGTGAACTTTAACTCTCCACTTTTATGGGATGTGTTTGCAATTTCAACGTATTTATCGGTTTCACTGGTGTTTTGGTGGACAGGCTTACTTCCCGACTTTGCAATGATCAGAGATCGAGCGGTGAGGCCTTTTCAGAAAAAGATTTATTCTTTACTAAGTTTTGGATGGACAGGTAGAGCCAAAGACTGGCAGCGATTTGAAGAGGTTTCTCTGGTTTTGGCAGGTTTGGCAACACCTCTTGTACTTTCGGTACACACCATTGTATCTTTTGACTTTGCTACCTCGGTCATCCCGGGCTGGCACACCACAATTTTCCCACCGTATTTTGTCGCAGGTGCGATCTTTTCTGGTTTTGCGATGGTACAAACCCTTCTTATCATCATGAGAAAGGTGTGTAACCTTGAAGACTACATTACCGTACAGCACATTGAGCTGATGAACATAGTCATTATGATCACCGGATCAATTGTTGGGGTAGCGTACATCACCGAGTTATTTATCGCCTGGTATTCAGGTGTTGAATACGAGCAATATGCCTTCCTTAACAGAGCTACAGGACCTTACTGGTGGGCTTACTGGGCCATGATGAGCTGCAACGTTTTCTCACCTCAGTTTATGTGGTTTAAAAAATTAAGAACAAGCATCATGTTCTCATTCTTTATTTCCATTATTGTGAATATTGGAATGTGGTTTGAGCGATTCGTGATCATCGTTACTTCATTACACCGAGATTATCTTCCGTCTTCCTGGACCATGTTCTCGCCTACATTTGTGGACATAGGGATCTTTATCGGAACCATTGGTTTTTTCTTTGTGCTATTCCTGCTTTATTCCAGAACATTCCCGGTGATTGCGCAGGCCGAAGTTAAAACCATCCTCAAAGCCTCCGGAGAGCGTTACAAGCGCATCAGGGAAAGTGGAGAGAGTCTTTCGGGGACGGCTGTGGATGCACGAACAAGTTCTTCAGGACCTAAAGAGAATTTAAAAGCCTTACCAATTGTAGATGACGAGCGCAACGAGGAATTGCTTCGGAGTATTGGGTTCTTTGATGAAGAAACTGGGAAGCCAGACGATTTGAAAAAGATCAGTGGAGTTGGGCCTAAATTAGAAGCAACGCTTAACTCTATTGGGATCTACACGTATCTTCAGGTGAGTAAAATGACCGAAAAAGATTACGATCTGTTAGATGAACTTACGGGATCATTCCCAGGCAGAGCCCAGAGAGACGATTGGGCAGGTCAGGCTAAAAAATTACTTAATAACTAAATTGATCTATGGAAGCTTCAAAAGTAGTACATGCCATATACAACGACGATGACGTTCTAATGGCAGCCGTAAAAAAGGTAAAGGCGGAAAAGCATCATATAGAAGAGATCTATACACCTTTTCCAGTGCATGGACTTGATAAGGCAATGGGTCTTGCTCCAACGCGAATTGCCATTACTTCCTTCTTGTACGGATGTGTGGGATTATCGGTTGCTATCCTCATGATGAATTATATCATGATCGAAGACTGGCCTCAGGATATTGGAGGGAAACCAAGTTTCAGCTACATAGAGAACATGCCCGCATTCGTACCGATTATGTTTGAATTAACAGTGTTTTTTGCAGCCCACCTTATGGTGATCACTTTCTACTTACGCAGTAGAATGTGGCCTTTCAAAAAAGCAGAGAACCCGGATCCCAGAACAACAGACGATCATTTTTTAATGGAAATAGCGGTACACAATAATGAATCTGAACTCACATCATTATTGGAGGAGACCGGGGCCGTAGAACTGAAGTTTATCGATAAAGAAGACGCACACTAGTATGAAGAATCTATATGAATATACGGTTGTATTAGGCGTGGTCTTGGTGATGGTTTCTTGCCAGAACAACTCAAGACCAAATTACCAGTACATGCCAAATATGTACGAGTCTGTTGGGTACGAGGCCTATCAGGAAGCCGAATCCTTCAAAGGAGGCGTTGAAGCGCAACTTCCCGCTGAAGGCTCTCTGCCACGAGGTTATTCTTTTTACGAAATAGAGGATACGAATGAGGGGTATGAGTTCGCCAAGGCCGAATTAAAATCTCCTATCGATTCTACCGCCATTGATTTAGAAAGGGGAAAGGAACTCTACGATATTTACTGCGGCATTTGTCACGGTAATAAAGGTGCAGGGCAGGGAACACTTGTAAAACGCGAAAAAATCCTCGGGGTGCCCAGCTATGACGACGCTGGTAGAGCAATCACCGAAGGGAGTATTTATCACGTTATCTATTATGGTAAAAACACCATGGGATCCTATGCCAATCAGTTAAATGAAGAAGAACGCTGGCAGGTGACCGCTTACGTTCAGAAATTAAAGGCAGATTTAGAAAAGTAAGATTTAGACAAAGATTATATAAATGGAATATACATTTTCAAATCGATTAAGAACAGGAGCTATAGTCTGTATGGTACTGGGAGTACTGGGAGTCTTTTATGGCTTTTATGAATCTCATAAATACCAAACCGTAGAAGACGTTAAAGTGCTTCTTGCAAGTGAACACCATGAAGGTGATTATGCCGGTGGTAATGCGCAGGCAGGTGACAGTCATGGAGCTTCTCATGCTGCGGAAAATGGAATGCACAGCGGCGAAGAACACGCCGAAGGGCATGAAATGAGTCACGAAGAGCACGTTTTACATCAAATACACAACAGACCTTATGCGGCCATGTATGTTGGGGCCTTTTTCTTCTTTATGATTGCATTGGGTGTGCTGGCTTTCTATGCCATTCAGTTTGCCGCTCAGGCAGGCTGGTCTCCGGTTTTGTTCAGAGTTATGGAGGCAATCACTTCCTATGTATTGCCTGGGGCTTTAATCGTTTTCGCTCTTGCTCTCATCGCGGATAAACACATTTTTGTGTGGATGGACCCAGAAGTTGTGGCACATGACAAACTTATTCAGGGCAAATCAGGATTCCTGAACAAGGGTGTTTTTATCGGTTTAAGTCTCTTCTTTATTTTGGGATGGAGTGCTTATCGCTATCTGGCGCGCAGGTTTTCCTTAGCGCAGGATCAGTCCGATAATGACTCTAATTTTAAAAAAGCATTTAGATGGTCTGCCGGCTTTCTGGTATTTTATATTGTGACCGAGTCTATTGTATCCTGGTTATGGGTAATGAGTGTTGATCCGCATTGGTTCAGTACCTTGTTTGGATGGTATGTATTTGCTTCTATGTTTGTTAGCGGTATCACCGTTATAGCCTTAATGGCTATTTATCTGAAGTCTAAAGGCTACCTGGAATTTGTTAATGATAGTCATATCCATGACCTTGCAAAATTCATGTTTGGTATAAGCATCTTCTGGACGTATTTATGGTTTTCGCAGTTCATGCTGATCTGGTATTCCAATATCCCGGAGGAAGTAACCTATTATGTCACCAGAATAGAATATTATAAACTGCCATTCTTTGGTATGGTGGTAATGAACTTTATATTCCCGTTACTAATATTAATGAATAGTGACTATAAACGCATTCCATGGTTTGTGGTTATGGCCGGTATCGTGATCCTTTGCGGTCACTATCTGGATGTGTTTAATATGATCATGCCTGCAACAGTGGTGGACCGCTGGTCCATCGGCATTCCGGAAATAGGCTCTGTGCTATTGTTCGGAGGCCTCTTTATTTTTATTGTTTTTACGGCATTGAGCAAAGCACCGTTACTGGCTAAAGGGAACCCTTTTATTAAAGAAAGTGAACACTTTCATTATTAATTAAATTGTTTAGAAAAAACGAATGACAACGTTATTAATTTTTGTAGTAGTCCTTTTTGTAGCCATCGCAATGTGGCAGATGGTAAAGATCTTTGATTTGGCTCAGGTGGGAGCACCCAGTACTCAGATAGCCGATGATAAAGACAATAGAATTAACGGATATCTGATGATAGGTTTCCTTATTTTTATTTATGTCATTACCATTCTCAGTTTTTATTACCTCGGTGATCTTCCGCTGATTGGAAATTCTGCATCAGAACACGGCCCCGGTATTGATAATCTAATGATTATTTCCATGATTGTTATTCTGATTGTCCAGACCGTGACCCAGTTTTTACTTCATTACTTTGCCTACAAGTACAAAGGAGAAAAAGGGAGAAAAGCACTTTTTTATGCAGATAACAATACGCTGGAGGCCATATGGACCATCATACCAGTTATTGTGCTGGCCGGTTTAATTATCTACGGTTTATTCACATGGAACGATATCATGAATGTGACCTCTTCTGCTGAAGATGATGACCCTATGGTGATTGAGCTCTACGCTCAACAGTTCAACTGGAAGGCACGTTATGCCGGGGACGATAATGTACTTGGTCAGGCCAACGTTCGACTGATTGACCTCGATCGGGCTAATATTTTAGGCGTGGATGAAGCCGATCCCTACGCCCAGGATGATGTAATTGTCACCGAACTTCACTTACCAAAGGGAAGACCTATCCTCTTTAAAATGAGATCACAGGATGTGTTGCATTCGGCCTACATGCCCCATTTTAGAGCTCAGATGAATTGTGTGCCTGGAATGGTCACCCAGTTTTCATTTACCCCTACAGTAACTACTGCAGAAATGAGACAGAATCCGGATATTCAGGAGAAGATACAGAACATCAATGCCTTCAGACTTGAAAATAAGGAGGAGGTAGAAGCAAGAGGTCAGGACCTGAGGTATGAATTTGATTATTTGTTACTTTGTAATAAAATTTGCGGAAAGTCGCATTACAACATGCAAATGAAGATCATTGTTGAAGAACAAGAGGAATTCGACGCCTGGATGGCAGAGCAAACAAAATTTGCCAACTCATTGAATTAGAAAAATTGTTATAAGAAAAAGATAAAAAGATATGTCAGTAACAGCAGAAACACACGTTCACGACGATCACGAGGTGCACCATCACAAGGAGACCTTTGTGACTAAATACATTTTCAGTCAGGATCATAAGATGATTGCCAAGCAATATCTTATCACCGGTATCATTATGGGAATTATTGGAATTCTCATGTCACTCATTTTTAGAATGCAGTTGGCCTGGCCCGAAAAACCAAATGTTATTTTTGAAGCCTTATTGGGCAAATGGGCACCAGGCGGTGTGATGGATGCCGATATTTATCTGGCGTTGGTAACTATACATGGTACCATTATGGTATTTTTTGTACTCACTGCAGGGCTCAGTGGTACCTTTAGTAACTTATTAATTCCATTGCAAATTGGTGCCAGAGATATGGCCTCAGGATTCCTGAATATGGTTTCTTACTGGCTGTTTTTCCTCTCATCTGTGATTATGGTGCTTTCCCTCTTTGTGGAAGCAGGTCCTGCAGCGGCAGGTTGGACCATTTATCCACCCTTATCTGCATTGCCAATGGCTCAGGGAGGGTCAGGAATGGGTATGACCTTATGGTTGGTATCCATGGCAATTTTCATTGCTTCCTCGCTTCTAGGGTCACTTAATTACATTGTAACGGTCATTAATCTGAGAACCAAGGGAATGTCGATGACTCGACTTCCACTTACGGTATGGGCATTTTTTGTTACGGCCATTATCGGGGTTATTTCGTTCCCTGTACTATTATCCGCCGCCTTATTGCTTATCATGGATCGTAGTTTTGGCACCTCGTTTTTCCTATCGGATATATTTATTCAGGGAGAGGTGCTGCATTATCAGGGAGGATCTCCGGTATTGTTTGAGCATTTGTTCTGGTTTTTAGGACACCCTGAGGTATACATCGTTCTGTTACCTGCCCTTGGTATCACCTCTGAAATCATAGCCACCAACTCGAGAAAACCAATTTTTGGTTACAGAGCCATGGTCGCATCCATTCTGGCAATTGCATTTCTTTCTACAATCGTGTGGGGACACCACATGTTCGTATCGGGAATGAATCCATTCTTAGGGTCTGTATTTACATTTACAACATTACTTATTGCTATACCGTCGGCAGTTAAAGCATTTAATTACATCACTACCCTTTGGAAAGGGAATTTGCAAATGAACCCGGCCATGCTGTTCTCTATTGGACTGGTATCCACTTTTATTACCGGAGGTTTAACAGGGATCATCTTAGGGGATAGTGCACTCGATATTAATGTACATGATACTTATTTTGTAGTGGCTCACTTCCATTTGGTAATGGGTATTTCTGCTCTTTACGGACTGTTCGCAGGGGTGTACCATTGGTTCCCGAAACTATTCGGTAGAATGTTGAATAAGAATCTTGGATACCTGCATTTCTGGGTAACGGCAATCTGCGCTTATGGCGTCTTCTTCCCAATGCACTTTATTGGTCTCGCGGGACTGCCTAGACGTTATTATACAAATACCAACTTCCCATTATTTGACGACACCACCAATACTCAGGTAGTCATTACAATGTTTGCCTTGGTTGGGGGGATTTTCCAGTTGGTTTTCTTATACAACTTCTTTGTGAGCATATTCTATGGTAAGAAGGCAGAACAAAATCCATGGAAATCGAATACGCTTGAGTGGACTGCTCCGGTAAAACATATTCACGGAAACTGGCCCGGCGCTTTGCCAACTGTTTATCGCTGGTCATACGATTACAGCAAACCTGGTCATGACGAGGATTTTGTTCCTCAAAATGTCCCTCTGCAAGAAGGTGAGGAAGAACTGCAGCACTAGCAGTAAAAGTTAATAAATACATAAGAGCCTTTCCTACCCGGAAAGGCTTTTTAAGTTATTGTTTGGTGCCATCTTCCCGAAGATCTTATCATTGACAAAAGAGGTGTACTTCAGTATTTCCAGTGATGAAGTTTATACTCCTTTCGTTATCTTTGAACTGAGAGGTATAGCCAATGAAGTCCTCTCGGTAAAATAAGCCTTTGGTATTATGAATGAACACCTGAATCCATCCAATGACCATTTTAGTTCTGAGGAGCTCGATGTTGAAAAAAAGTTAAGACCACTATCATTTGAAGACTTTACAGGCCAGGATCAGGTGTTGGAGAATCTTCAGGTTTTTGTTCAGGCCGCCAATTTGCGTGAGGATGCTCTGGACCATACCTTGTTTCACGGACCACCGGGATTAGGGAAAACGACCCTGGCGCATATTCTGGCGAATGAATTGGACGTGGGGATCAAAGTTACTTCGGGGCCGGTATTGGACAAACCCGGCGATCTGGCTGGCCTACTCACCAATCTCGAAGAGCGCGATGTTTTGTTCATCGACGAGATTCACCGTCTGAGTCCCATCGTAGAAGAGTACCTCTATTCTGCCATGGAAGATTATAAAATTGATATCATGATTGAAACCGGGCCTAATGCGAGAACGGTGCAAATCAATCTTAACCCGTTCACTCTGGTTGGTGCCACTACCCGTTCTGGATTACTCACAGCTCCCATGCGCGCTCGGTTTGGCATTAGCAGCAGATTGCAATATTACAAGACCGATCTGTTAACCACCATTGTACAGCGAAGTGCTTCCATTCTGGATGTGCCTATTTCTATGGAAGCGGCAGTTGAAATTGCAGGCAGAAGCAGAGGGACTCCAAGAATTGCCAATTCCTTGTTACGTCGGGTGAGAGACTTTGCGCAAATTAAAGGAGATGGCAGCATAGATATAAAGATCGCAAAATACGCTTTGGAGGCATTAAATGTTGATGCCCATGGTCTGGATGAAATGGACAACAAGATTTTAACCACGATCATCGATAAGTTCAAAGGAGGGCCTGTAGGGATCACAACCTTAGCAACAGCGGTCAGTGAAAGCTCCGAGACTATTGAAGAGGTCTATGAACCCTTTTTGATCCAGCAAGGGTTTATTATGAGGACACCCCGCGGAAGGCAAGTTACTGAACTCGCTTATAAACATTTAGGGAGAATCAAAGGATCGACTCAAGGAGGCTTGTTTTAGAATAGTATGGAAAAGGTACCTATACCCCAAGTGCCCATATCCGATTTTTTAAGAAATGCTCTGGACATTGTTAAAAACCCCTTGCCCTTTCATCATAAGAACTTTGAGGAAAAAGGAGACACTTTTAAACTACGCTTAGGCTTCAAGAAAGAAGTGATTTTCTCCAGAGATGCCGGTCTGGCCGAGTACGTCCTTCAAAAGAATCAGAGGAATTACACCAAATCAAAAATACAAACAGAAGACCTGGCCAAATATGTTGGTAAAGGTCTGCTGACTGCTGAAGGAGATCACTGGCGACGCCAAAGAAAACTCATTCAGCCGGCTTTCCACAAAAAGCAATTACAGGGATTACTGGGTATTGTAAAGAGTGCCATAACGGATGAGTACAAACGAATTACCCCTAATCGCATCATTGATATACATCCTATTTTCAATGACCTCGCATTTCAGAGTGTTGTAAAAGCTCTGTTTTCAAGTGCAGTTGGGCGAGCGGACATTGAGCGGCTTCAATTAATTATGGAAGCCGCCCAGAAAATGCTTGTAAAGGAATTGAGACAACCTTACTTAGGGTGGTGGTTTAGACTCAGTGGAAAAATAAGATCTCATCTGCAGTTAACCCAGGAGGCGCGAGATATTTTAAAACGTATTGTCAATGAACGAAGATCTTCCACGGAAGAGTTTTCATATTTATTAGATATGTTATTGCACTCTCAATATGAGGATGGCAGATTTATGGATGAAGAACAGTTAATAGATGAAATTCTGATTTTATTCTCAGCGGGGCATGAAACAACTTCAAACGCGCTGTGCTTTACATTTCAGTTATTAGCCTTGCACCCCGAATGGCAGGAGCGGATCTACGAGGAAATCACTGCAATTGATGCCACAGATTCTGATCTGATGACAACGGTCATGAGCTCAAAAATATGTTGGCAGGTTATAGAGGAATCCATGCGTTTATATCCTCCGGCTTATTTTATCGATCGGTTGAGCATCGATACTGATCATTATAAGGGGATGCGCTTTGACGCAGGTTCTAATATTCTATTGTCAGTTATTGAAATGCACAGAAATTCAGCATTATGGGAAAATGCTGAAGCATTCAGTCCAACGCGGTTTGAGAATGGTTCAAGAGCTTATTCCTCTCAGTACTTCCCCTTTGGTGCTGGCCCCAGAAAGTGTATTGGTAATAATTTTGCTATGTTTGAAATGGTAATTGCTCTGAGGGAACTAGTATCCAGATACAAAATACGACCGGGTTTTGATTCCATAGAGATTACCCCATTGATTACGCTCAAACCAAAGAACGCCATTCTATTATTTGAAAAACGATAAGGGGCCTAAAATTACCTATGTCAGGCTGAGCCTTTCGTCTGCCTGCCCGATGGCTGGGCGAGCGCTCAAGACAGGCTAAAGTCGAAGCCTCTCTGGATAATGATTTAATGTGTCAGGCTGAGCGCAGTCGAAGCCTCAAACAGAATTAGTGTAAATTGTCAGGCTGAGCGCAGTCGAAGCCTCAAACAGAATTAGTGTAAATTGTCAGGCT
>CAWZYX010000064.1:0-17177 GCA_963966315.1 uncultured Winogradskyella sp.
ATGTATCGTACACCATTAAGCTTGTAATTGCCGATCAAACAGATGAAAATTATGATTCGGCTGTATTCATTGAGGGAAAAAGCTTTAATGCTACGGTTGATCTTGGAGAAGATATTACGACTTGCGCTAGTAATGTGACCATCGATGCCAATCTGCAAAACAGTACCGGTACCTTTTCTTGGTATTTTAATAATGTTCTCATTCCAGGGGCCAATTCTTCATCGCTGAACGTATCACAATCTGGTAATTACAGAGTTGTTGTTGAAATTCCAGTATCGGGTAGCCTCTGCCCTATTGAAGACAATATCAACATTAATTTAAGTTCTACTCAACCAGCGGGACAAATACCCGCACTCAATATTTGTGATGATGCGGCAAATGATGGCGTTGCCTTTTTTGATTTAAGCACCCATAATACTGCAGTACTCTCAGCTGTCCCGCCCGGAAATTACGGTATTTCATATCATTATTCCAATGCAGATGCCGTTAATGATGTTAATCCCATCCTGGGACAAATACAAAATGTCAGCAACCCACAAACCATTTATGTACGTATTGAAGATACAGACAATGGTTGTCTGGCCTTTTCTGATTTTGAAATGATCGTGAACGCTCAGCCCATTGCCAATGCACCTGCTGAAATAGATATTTGTGATGATGATGCTGACGGGATCACCAGCATCAATCTATCAATACTTAACAATCAGATCATTAATGGCCAAACCAATACTGCTGTAACATACCACTATACGCCAGCAGATGCGGATACCGGGAACAACCCTATTCCCATGCCTTATGTGAACAGCACACAAAATGAACAAGTCTATATTAGATTGGAAAATACAATTACCGGATGCTATGACCGTACTTCTTTAATCATCAGAGTCACCCCTCTACCGGACATTAATTTAGAACCTATTTTTATCGATGCCTGTGATGCTGATTTTGACGGCTTTGCTACTTTTGATCTCACACAGGTTACCGACGATATACTGAATGGGCTGACCGGGGTCACTCTGACCTTCCATGAAAGTTACGCTGATGCATTTGCCGGAAGTAATGCCATTACCGACCCCGCCAATTACGTGAATATTCTTATCGATCAGCAAGTCATTTACGTCCGGGTTGAAGATGATGCAACAGGATGTTTTGCGGTGCGTGAAATAGAGATTCATACCAATTTATTGCTCACACAAACACTGAACGCCCAATTCGCACAATGTGATACCAATAATGATGGTGTTGAAGCCTTTAACTTGAGCGATATAGCACTGGAAATTGTCAACGGTTTACAAAATGTAAACATTAGCTTTCATCTGACTGAAGCCGATAGAGATAATAACGTTAACCCACTGGATCCTGTCGTGCCCTTCTTCCCCACCTCTAATCCACAAACTTTGTGGATACGTATCCAAAGTCTTGACTGTTTGATTCTGGAAAACATTGAACTCATCCTGACTCCTGTAACAGAATTCGGTTCAATAGGCAGTATTGATTATTGTGACGACAATGCTGATGGTTTTACAACCATTGACTTGAGAGAGTTTGACAATCAGATTTTAAACGGGTTCTTTGGTTTTACAGTGGAGTACTATGCTACCCTTGCAGATGCTCAAAATGCGGAAAATACGCTTGGTAATTTTTATGACAATATTGCTAACCCTCAGACCCTGTATTACAGTGTTACTGAAGATTTAACAGGGTGCTCCTCGATCAATTCATTTGAGATCACCATTACTCCGTCTCCAGAGGCGATCGATCTTGGCGAACAGTATATCTGCGATAATGACGATGATGAAATTGTCGTAGTTAATCTGGAAGACTATGTGCCACAAATAACCAATTCAACTAATGTGGATATTGATTTCTTCTTATTCAGAAACGCTGCAGAGAACAACATCGACCCTATACCCAACCCAAGCTCCTTCAGCACAAGTGGCCAGGATATTTTTGTAAGAGTAGGAAACAGCAACAACGGTTGCTATAACATTGCAGAATTCAGCATCGTGGTCAATACGCTACCAATAGTTTATCCTATTGAGGATTACCTCATTTGCAATGCTTTGAATACAGGAACTGGTAATTTTGTATTCAGCACAAAGGATGCAGAAATTTTAAACGGTCAGAGTGATAAAGAGGTACTTTATTTCACGAGTCAGGTCGATGCGGACAACCGCACGAACAGTATTGATAAGTTTAATGCCTATCAGAACATTTCAAATCCGCAAACCATTTTTGTTCGGATCGAAAATGATGACGATTTTTCCTGTTACAGCACCTCCTCATTTGACATTGAAGTGGGTTCCACCCCCAATTATAATGCTCCTACAAATACCTTCATCTGTGACGACATCTCTAACGACGGTATTGGAACTTTTGACTTTAACGAAACGATAGCTGAGATACAGAATGGGATCAATGAAAACCTAACCATTACCTTCCACAGCACTCTTAACGGAGCAGAAAATGGTAACGCTCCGCTGCCCCTCAACTATGTAAACACCTCCAATCCACAACAGATTTACGTCCGAATAACGAATGGAACCGCTTGTTTTGCCATAACCGATTTTGAAGTGAATGTCATCCAGGTACCCGAAATAAGACAAAATGAGGTGACTTTCTCTCAGTGCGATATAAATTACGATGGGCAGGTTAGCTGGGATCTGACCGAAGCTGAATTTGAAATACTCGATGTACGTCAGGATAACATCACCATTAGCTACCATGAATCGCTTACAGATGCCGAGAACGACACCAATTTAATCTTTGATCCCGAAAATTACACAAATGTTTCAAATCCTCAAACCGTATACATCAGGATCAACAATGTACTGAGTAACTGTTTTGTCATCATTCCCATCAATTTAATTGTGGAACTACCTCCTCAAATAAATGATTTTGAACAGATTGAAATCTGTGACAATGAGAACAACTATTACAATCTTGGAAATGTAAATTCAATCATCGCCAATACTGCCAATGACATTGCCTTTTCTTACCACACGAGTCTGGAAGATGCACAACAAGGCACTAACGATCTGAGTTTGGACTACACGTATCAAAGTCCTAATGATACTATTTATGCCCGTGTGATGTTTGAAACTTCAGGTTGCGCTGCCGTTTATGAATTTCAACTTCTTGTGAATCCCATCCCTGTTGCAGATAATGTAGAACCACTTCAGGTTTGTGATGATGAGTCGAATGACAATACAGAAACCGTAGATCTCCTCATCCATAATGCTGCTATTTTAGGTGTCCTTGACCCTTTTGAATACAGTGTGAGTTATTATGAAACCGCTACGAATGCGACAATGGGGGTAGATGTACTTTCTAATATTTACACGGTGAGTCATAATCAAACGCTTTATTACAGACTTGAAGACAATCGCACCTCATGCTTTAGTACAGGTAGTTTTAATGTCATCTTCAGACCCCATCCAAGCCTGAACGAGCCGCTCGTCACATGTGATGATAATTACGACGGGGTCAGCAACCTAGACTTAACCCAAAAAGAAGCACAGATTGCAGCGACCACAACAGGCAATATATCTTTTAGTTATTTTGAATCTCTTGAAGAACTATTAGACGGGAGTGGTGCCATTGCTAATCCTGAGGCCTACAGTAACTTCGCAAACCCTCAGACTCTATTCATTAAGGTTTTTAATCTAGATGCCAATTGCTACAGTGTTGTACCTCTGGAAATTCAGGTGAACTTACCTCCTCTGATTTCCAATTTAACCGATTATAATGCCTGCAGTACCCCTACTGAAACCATTTTGCTATCGGATATCACAAATGAGCTGCTCATTGACACTGGTCCGGATGTACTCATCAATTACTATCTCTCTGAGGAGGATGCTCTAAATGAGGTCAACAGTCTACCGACCAACTACAGTTATACGCAAGGGTACTTTTCCCTGTATGCCCGTGTGAAATTCGCTTCTACTCAGTGTACCAATATCGCACAGATAAACGTGACCATCAACGAGGTTCCAGTTGCCTACAGTGCCCCCGATCTGGAGGACTGTGACGATGACCTGGACGGCATGGGACAATACGATCTGGGCATTCAAACCCCATTCATTATTGGCAATCAAAATGCAGATGAATTGCTGGTGACATACTATAAAAGTTTAAATGACGCACAGTTAGGCGAAAACATGCTTGACGAGACTTACTTAGGTGCGCCAAATGAAGTAATATATGCCAGACTGGAGAATGTTACTACGCTTTGCTTCGATATCAGCCAGTTTACACTGATACTGCACCCACCAAGACCAACGACAGATCTTACAGACCAAGCGTTGTGTAACGGCGAGCCTATCTTTGTAGACGCCTATACAGGCAACAGTAACGACAGCTATGTTTGGTCCACCGGTGCCACTACTTCGGGTATTAACATTGAAGAGCCAGGAACGTACTGGGTGACAATCACCACTCCATATGGATGTCAGTCCACTGCGGAATTCACAGTGACCGAATCTGAACCGGCTACAATCATTTTTACCGAGATTGTCGATTTCTCGGATAATAACAGCATCACCATTGAAGTTGAAGGAATCGGTGATTATGTGTACAGTCTTGATGGTGGTGAGCCACAGGAATCTAACGTGTTCAATAATGTGTCTTTAGGCTATCATACAGTCACCATCATCGACCTGAATGGCTGTGCAGAAGTGACAAAAGATGTACTGGTAATAGACATACCTAAATTCTTTACACCTAACAACGATGGCGCTTTTGATACCTGGCACATTGTTGGTGTGGAAACGCTCCCTGGTACTGTTGTTAAAATTTTCGACCGTATGGGTAAACACCTCGAAACCCTCAACTATACATCTGAAGGTTGGGATGGAAACTATAATGGACTGCGACTCCCTGCAGCAGATTATTGGTTTGTAGCTGACATAAAGAGAGATAATATTGAATTTCAGGTAAAAGGACATTTTGCTCTAAGACGCTAAATAAAAACAGAAAAGTCCAAACAACTCACACCCGGCAACCTTCGGGCAAATGATGCTTTTTAACCCTTATTTAGAGCAAATCGATTTATATTTGTTAATATTTTATGTATTTCATCGTGTTTTTTTGCATTTCATGGATTTTGAAGCTACATTCCCCCACGAAACTGGAAAGAGTTAGTAAAGCCCTCAAATCTACCTCTTCCTGATCAGATTTAACCGCTTCGACATGAAATGCACTCCCAGCTACCTCATCTTCATTTTTCTATGGATTTGCGGCTTTGCATATGGACAGCAAATAACTGTTGACGACTCTCTCAGTCCGGAAGAGCTCATTCAGAACCATTTGATCTCTGGCTGTGTTGAAGCAGATAACATTGAATCGCCTGTAAATGGTTCGGTCGACAACTTTGTAAGCTATGGCTATTTTGAACGAGCAGGTTCTAACTTTCCTTTTGAAAACGGGATTGTGCTCTCTTCGGGAGAGGTATCGCGAGTTGGAAATGAACAAAACAATGGGATCATCACCTCAGGTACCTACGAATGGGGTACAGATCCAGCAATTGAGGATGCACTAGGAATAGGAAATACATTGAATGCGACCACAATTCAGTTTCAATTTTCTGCTATTTCAGACCGGATCGAATTCAACTACATTTTAGCATCAGAAGAATATTACGCAAACTTCCCATGTGCCTTTTCAGATGGATTTGCTTTTTTAATCAGAAGAGCAGGGACCAATGAACCCTATGAGAATATTGCCCTTGTCCCAGGGACGAATACACCGGTAAACACAACAACCATCAGACCCGAAATTGAAGGATTCTGTAATGCCCAAAATGAAGACTATTTTGCCGGATTTAATATGGGAGATACTAACTTTAATGGAAGAACAGAGGTTCTTACTGCAGTTGCAAGCATCGAACCCTATGAAGTATATGAGATCAAATTAATTGTTGCCGATCAAAACGACACCAATTATGATACTGCTGTGTTCATTGAAGGAGATAGTTTTGGATCAGTAATTGATCTTGGTCCGGATGTGCAAACCTGTGCCCCTCAGATAATACTGGATGGGTCAATTAGTAATTCAACGGCAGAATACAGCTGGTTTCTGGACGATGTACTTATCACAGGAGCCAATGATTCTACCTATTCTGCCTCTGCTTCCGGAACTTACAGCGTAGAGGTGACTATACCACTCAATAATTCAAGCTGCCGACTTAGCGATGAAATCAATATCATCATTGAAAGTGCAGAGACATCTGAACCCATACCTGATTTTTTGCAGTGTGACCTCAATAATACTGGTATTCAAAGTTTTGATCTAGACTTTAAGCGAGACGAGATAGCAGGATCACTGGTGCCATCTGATTATAATATCTCCTTTCATTTAAGCAGTTCTGATGCGGAACAGAACAGCGATCAAATTAGTGGGAATTACACTAACACCAGCAACCCGGAGACCATCCATGTTCGTATTGAAGACCTCATAAGCGGATGTCTTATTTATTCAACCTTTAATCTTATTGTCTCCGAACTACCGCTGGCAGTGACACCGCAACCACTCAATCTCTGCGCTGCAGTGGAATTAAACGGTCAAATGGCTATTGATCTTAATTCAATGGACTTAGAGATAACCGGAGGGAATTCGATGCTTGAGGTCACCTATCACACTACTCCTGCTGATGCTGAAACCGGTAGTGATCCACTTCTTATGCCATATGTAAATACCCTGAGGAATGAGGTTCTTTATGCAAGTGTATTTAACCCTGAAACCGGATGTAGAAATACGGTACCGGTAGAAATAAATGTATTTGATGAACCGGAAGTCCTAAGTGGACCAATAGCCTATCTCGATGCATGTGATCAGGATTATGATGGCAGTGCCATATTTGATTTAACATCGGTGATTCCAGACCTGATCGCTAACCCAGCAAATTTCACAATCAGCTTTTTTGAAACGCTTGATGATGCAGAGGCTGCAATAAACCCTATTTCAGAAGAGCAGGCTTATTTGAATGTAGAGACCAATGTTCAAACCATATATATAAGAATAGAGTCTCCCACCTCAGGGTGTTTTACTCTTACCCCACTTGAACTACATACTAATCTTCTCTTATCAGGAACAGAAGTGAGAAACATCGACGCCTGTGACGAAGATGGTGACGGATATGAAGTATTTAATTTTGCTGCTATTCAGGAATCGTTCATCAATAATCTACCCGGGGTTGGTCTCAGCTTTCATTTATCTGCAAATGATCGCGACAACGAAGTCAACCCAATTGACATAAGCAACGAATTTACCAATACTGAGAACCCCCAAACAATTTACCTAAACATCTATAGTGACGATTGTTCTGAGACGGCCGAATTTGATTTGACTGTCAATCCAGTTCTAGAAATCCAAACCATTGAAACACTAGAGGTTTGTGATGAAGATGAAGATGGTTTAACCATACTTGATCTGGAGGAATTTGATGAGGCTGTCGCGATGGGTAATCCCGATTATTCTGTTACTTATTTTGCAACTCAGGAGGATGCAGACGCAAACACTAACCCGCTACCGCGATTCTACGAGAATACAACCAACCCATTTAGATTGTATCCTAGAATAACCTCTGCCGATCAACCATGTACAACAAGTAACTCATTTGAAGTTATCGTCAATCTGGCACCAACCACCAATACACCTGCAGAGATTTTTATCTGCGATGCAGATTCAGACGGGATTTTTGAAATGAACCTGACTGATTTCATTACTGAAATCACCAGTAATCCCACAAACGAGAGTATTAGCTTTCACCATTCATTGGAAGACGCAGAATCAAGCAGTAATGACATCACCAACACAGAAAATTACCAGGCCCAAACTGAGATCATCTATGTACGTATTGAAAATAATGCATCCGGCTGCTACAGCATAGAGCCCCTCAGTATTGTGATTAATGAACTCCCTGTGGTCGGAACAGGTGGAATAATTGATCAGTATCTGGTCTGTGAAAACTCAAGTGATGGCATTGCTGAATTTGTATTTGCGACTCGGGATGATGCTATTATTGGTGATCAGACAGGAAAAGAAACCTCCTATTATTTAACTGCTGAAGATGCCGAAAACCGAGAAAATGCTATTGACAAAAACGCACCTTTTTTGAACACGGTAAATCCCCAGACAATTTATGTAAGACTTGAAAACGTTTCCGATACATCTTGTTACACCATTGGCTCCTTTGAAATTTTTGTAAGTACTAACCCCGATTTTAATATTCCATCTGATATCACATTATGCGATGACATGTCAAATGATGGTAGTGAGCCTATTGATTTAGCTGAGAAAACCGAAGAGATTGTAAATGGACATCCAGGAATTGAATTTGTCACCTACCACTTATCCGAATCAGATGCTCTAAACGGGATAAATAACCTGTCACAAGGCTTTCATAACACAAGTAATCCGCAGCAAATATTTGCCCGAATTGATAATGGAACAGACTGTCAATCCATCACATCATTTGTATTTACAGTAATACCAGCACCCTCAGTTTCAATGCCTCAACCCTTGGCCCAGTGCGACACAGATGAGGATGGTTATGAAATTTTCGATTTGACAGCATCCGAATTTGATATTTTTGATATAAGGCAGGACGATCTGGAAGTGAGCTACCATCTGAGTTTTGACGATGCTGAATCAGGAACCAACAACATAGATGCTCCTGAGAGTTATTTGCATCACAGCTCAGAACAGTTCGTTTACA
Source organism: uncultured Winogradskyella sp. (assembly GCA_963966315.1). Taxonomy (GTDB): domain Bacteria; phylum Bacteroidota; class Bacteroidia; order Flavobacteriales; family Flavobacteriaceae; genus Winogradskyella_A. Next base: position 8,717 of record CAWZYX010000064.1, read on the forward strand.
TACGCGTGACCAACACCATCTCTAATTGCTATGAAATTTTGCCTTTGGAACTAATGATCAACCCACTACCAAACATCAACGATTTTGAGTACTATGAGGTGTGTTCTGCAAGTGAACAATTGGTAAATCTCAATTTAATCACTCCAATTGCAGTTGATGTGCCAAATGAGGTCATTGTAAGCTATCACGACAGTCAAAATGACGCCATTAATAATTCAAATGCACTAGACCAAATGTATTTCTTTACAACAACCACAGATTTGTATCTTAGAGTTGAAACCATCGAAACCGGATGTGTAAGTACCTATGGTTTTGAACTCCTTGTGTCTGAACCTCCAAGAGCATATCAACCGGACCCTATGGTCCTTTGTGATGACGATTACGATGGCATGCTTGCTGTGAATCTATCTGATCAGACCGAAGATATAATTGGTGCACAATTTGCTGAAAACCTAGAGGTGAGTTACCACCTTACCGAGACCGATGCAATAGAAGGGGTGAACCACTTACCAATAGAGTATACCGCATCGGATGCTGATATCATCTTTGCACGTATTTTCAATGTAAATACAGGATGCTGGGACACAACTTATTTTTACATATTTATTAACCCACTCCCTGTTTTAAACATTGGAGATCAGGTTGTTTGTATTGATAATTTGCCGCTGGTGGTTTCAGCAAACACAGGTACCGACACAGACACTTACTCCTGGTCCACAGGTGCTAGTTCTCCAGAAATTGAGATTACTGAAGTAGGATCCTACTGGGTAACCGTTGTAACAGAGGACGGATGCGCTGTAACAGAGACTTTTAATGTGTCAGAATCTGCATCTGCAACTATTGAGTTTACGGAAGTTCTTGATTTCTCTGATCCAAACAACATCACCATTACTGTGAGTGGTATTGGAGATTATCTGTACATTTTAGATGAAGGTGAACCTCAGGAATCCAATGTATTTGAACATGTTTCATTAGGATATCACACCATTACAATCATTGACGAGAACGGCTGTGCTCCAATCACTAAAGAGGTGCTTGTGATTGATGCCCCTAAATTCTTTACACCCAACGGGGACGGACAATTTGATACCTGGCACATTGTTGGAGTAGAAACCTTACCAGGTACAGAAATTCACATATTCGATCGATATGGTAAGCTTCTGAAAAAGCTCTCATGGAATACTCCGGGCTGGGACGGATTCTATCGAGGTTCGAAAGTTCGTGCTGACGACTACTGGTATAAGGCCTTGGTAAAACGGGGTGAAAACTCTATGGAAGTATCGGGTCATTTTGCTCTCCGTCGCTAAAATGAACGAATTATACCGACATTTACCATTCGACTTCTGAAGTGAACCGTTTATCCACATAAGTGATTTCTTTGAAATTTTTTTTATAGTTTTCGCTCCCTTTCGACATGAGCCTGGACCTTTCGTGAAATTTTTACAAAACAATGAAAAGAATTGGATTCCTATTCTTTTGGTTTTTTTGGTTCGTCAATGGGGTTCAATCTCAGCAGGTAATTACGGATACCAATGCTTCTTTAACAGCCTTGGTAGAGGGATTGTTAGGAACTAACTGTGTTGAAATTTCTAATGTCTCATCTCCTTACAACGGTTCTGTTGATGGACTCAATAGTTTCGGTGCCTTTTCCAAGGGGTCTTCGAACTTCCCTTTTTCTAATGGCATTATTCTGACTACCGGGAACGCTAATGCTGCCGGTAATTCGCAAATAAATGCGCCCCTCAACGATGGGACCGAAAACTGGGGCACTGATTTTGACCTTGAAAGTACCCTTGGCATCACCAATACCCTTAATGCAACCACTTTAGAATTTGAGTTCGTATCGGCTGTAAATACCATTCAATTCAATTACATCCTGGCCTCCGAAGAATACCAGCAAGAATATCCCTGCTTCTATTCGGATGGTTTCGCCATACTTTTTAAGAAAGCTGGTACTAATGAGCCATACCAGAATATTGCTCTGGTTCCAGGAACCAATATTGAAGTAAATACAAGTACTATTCACGATACGATTGAAGGATTCTGTCAAGCAGAAAATGAGGAGTTTTTTGAGGGATACAACGTTGGTGACACCAATTACAACGGGAGAACTAAAGTCTTATCCGCATCTGCATCCATAGAACCTAACACTGCCTATACCATAAAATTCATTATCGCTGATAATGTGGACGAACGATTTGATTCGGCTGTCTTCATTGAAGGCAACAGCTTCAATGCTGCCGTTGATTTGGGACCAGACGTAACAACCTGTGCCAGCTTCGTGACCTTAAATGCTTATACTGGAAATTCCCTAACTGAATATGAGTGGTTTTTAAATGAAGTTTTTCTTACGTCCTCATCTGATCCAACACTTGATGTCACCGAAAGTGGAAACTACAAGGTAATAGCTACTTCACCCATTGGATCAAACTCCTGCATTCTTGAAGATTCTATAGATATCAGTATTGACCAGGAACAGACATCTGCTGCGATTTCTGATTATATTATTTGTGATGACCTTAGCAATGATGGAACCGAATGGTTCGATCTCAGCACCAAAATCCCGGAATTACTAAATTCTGTAAATCCTTCTGAATACACTATTCAATTCTTTACAAATGCATCAGACGCTCAAAATAATACCAATCCGACTAACTCAGATTTTCAAAACAGTACATCACCCCAAACAATTTATGTTAGGATGGAGGATACCGAAACAGGTTGTCTTGCTTTTCCAACTTTTGATTTAATTGTAAACCCGGTTCCAACTGCGGTGAGCATGTCGCCCTACTTACTGTGTCAGACTCAACCAGAAGAGAGCTTCACTGCTATCGATCTAAGTATGTTTGATAATATTCTGTCTGAGAACAACCCGAATATCAGCGTGAGCTACCATCATACCCAGGAAGATGCAAATAATGGTGACTTCCCCCTCATGACACCATACAACAACCCTAATAGTTCGGAGACGATATTTGTACGACTTGAAAATTTGGAAACTGGCTGCCTTAATACGACCAGCTTCGAGATTGACTTTTCAGTCGGGCTGCCCATTCCCAGCTCGGGTACCTTTATTGACCTTTGCCTTGATGCATCAGAAGACTTTGGAGTGTTTGATCTTACTTCTGTAATACCTGGATTATTAAATGGCCTCAACAATATAAGTGTGAGCTATCACCTATCTTACGAAGAGGCTCTGCAGGGGTTAAATCCCATTTCTAACCCAGAGGCCTTTCAGAACAGCTCCCCAAATACTCAATTAATTTATATACGATTCGAAGATAGCGCAACACAATGCCCTACCATCTCCACCCTGACATTACATGTCAACTTGCTTGATAATGCATTTTCAGATGTTTTTACAAGTGATGTTTGCGATGATCAAAGCAATGACGGAATCGCCAACTTTGACCTGCAAATAGTAAAACAAGAGGTGACACTGGGATTCATTGATCTGAATGTAGACTTATATGAGTCCCTCAGTGATCTGAACAATCATGTGAACATATTGGATGATACTCTTCCGTTTGAAGTGTCAGGGGGCCAGGAAACCATTTATGCCGAAATTACCTCCTCCAGTTGTACAACTATCGTAGAGGTAACTCTATTGATCAACGAAGCGACATCCGTCAATCCGGTGATGTTAGATTACTGTGACGATGTTGTTAGCGATGGAACGACAGAAATTATCCTCTCCCAGTTAGACTCCTTTGTTCTTCAGGGAATAGAAGGCATTGTTACTTATCATTTAACGGCAGAGGATGCTCAGGACAACCTCAACGAAATCACAGAGAGTTATGTAAATAATTCAAATCCGCAACGATTATTTTTTCGAGTAACAAATTCAATCACCAACTGCTCTGACACTAACCATGTGGATATAACGGTTGTTGAGAGACCAGCATTGAACTCACCTACTCCACTAATCTCCTGCGATCTCGACGGCAACGGTTCGGACTTATTGGACCTGACGACCAAAGTTTCAGAAATAACTGAAGACTTCGGACAGATGACTTTTGAATTCTATCAAAACCTTGAAGAGGCAGCGTCGTCGGTAAATGCTATTCCTGATCCAGAAAATTTCACGAGTACAACCAGTACCGTCTACGTCAAAGTCATTAACAACAACACCTTGTGTACAGAAATAATTCCCTTAGAAATCATCGTCAATTCGGTTCCCGAGATCACGGAGGTCTCTCCTTTCATAAATTGTACGTCTTCAGGCTTATCTATAGGGGAGTTTTACCTATCGGACAAAAGCAATGAAATTCTAAACGGACAGAGTGACAAGACAGTTCTTTATTTCGAGTCGGAATCCGACGCCAGATCAAGGACTAATCCTATTGATACTAGTACTCCCTACAACAATATTTCCAATCCTCAAATTCTGTTTTATCGCATTGAGAATATAACAGATACAGCGTGTTTTGATACAGGCTCGTTCATGCTTGAAGTTAGGTCGGCACCCGAATACAATACCCCAAGCGATCTTTTCGCATGCAATGAGAACTCCATCGGTAACCAGGCGACTGTGGATCTCAATGAGGTGATCTTTGAGCTATCAGACGGGAGTCCTGACGATTTGATGGTGAGCTTCCACCCTACCTTAAACGACGCCGAAAATAATTCGAATAGTCATCCGCTTACCTTTACCAACTCCATCAACCCGGAACCTATCTTTGTTAGAATTGAGAATCAGGAAGGGTGTGTAAGCTTCGAATCCTTTGAACTAAACGTTGTTGCCGTGCCCCTTATCAACCCTGCTCCTAATTTGATTAAATGCGCCACAGATTACGACGGGCAACTTTCATGGGACCTTACTCAGGTCGAATCTGAAGTTTTAAACATAAGACAGGACAATATAGAAATCACCTATTTTAACAGTACTACAGATCTGGAAGGCAACATAGATGAGATTTCCAACCCCAACGACTATGTCAACAGTACACTGGAAGAGACGGTCTACATTAAAGTTACTAATACCATCAGCAACTGTTACTCCTTCGAACCAATTCACCTGGAGGTTAAATTACCACCTACCATTAATTTAATTAACAGTTATGAGATTTGCGAAAGTGATAACACAGAAATTGATTTATCTGACATAAACAATTTCATTTATGATGGAGTTCAATCACTGGTTGACTTTGCCTATTTCCCATCCTACTCCGATGCTGAAAATAATACCAATCAACTTTCTTCAGTATATAATTACAACAGCACAGCAGACACTTTGTTTGTTAAGGTTACCGATAACGATAATGGATGTTTCATCATTCACCCCTTTGAGCTAAGAATCAACCCTCGGCCCACCCCCGGCCAACTATTAGATTTGGAGACTTGTGATGATGATTTTGATGGTATGAGCTCCTTTAATTTCAGTGATCAGACTACTGCGATCTTAAGTGGCCTGGACCCATCGCTACATACTGTTACGTATTACGAAAGTGAATCTGACGCTGAATTGGACATCAACCCATTACCCTCGACCTACTTCGCCTTTGATGGGCAAACCATATTCGTGAGGCTTCAGGAAACTCGAACGGCTTGCTATGTATTGAGATCTTTTAAGACAACAGTCCACCCAAAACCAGAACTACATATAGACACCCAAACCCTTTGTGGCAGCAACGGAACAGTAGTTGTGAACGCGGACACCGGCATTTCCGGGGAGACCTATTTATGGTCAACAGGAGCGACCAGTTCTGAAATTGAAATAGTTGAAACCGGCCTGTATTCTGTAACCGTTACCTCTCCTATAGGTTGCGAAACCACGAGCAGTTTCGAAGTTATTTCTTCAGATTCTGCCTTTGTTGATCTTATTGAAACTGTTGATTTTTCAGATCCCAACAACATCATTATCACAGTAACGGGTTCGGGAGACTATCTTTTCAGCTTGAATGGTGGTGCACCTCAGCAGTCAAACATTTTTGAAAATGTGCCCCTGGGTATACACCAAATAACTATATCCGATCGAAATGGCTGTGCGTCAGTCATTAGAACTGTCATTGTAGTTGATGCTCCCAAGTATTTTACACCCAATGGTGACGGGGTAAATGACCGATGGCACATCATTGGTATAGAAACCATTCCAGGGACATCCGTTACTATTTTTGACCGTTACGGAAAGCACCTGGCCAGCTTAGACGCTCATACGGAGGGATGGGATGGCCGCTACAATGGAAACAATCTGCCTGCCGGTGATTATTGGTTTGTGGCGGACGTTGTTAAAAACAATGAACAATTTCAAGTCAGCGGTCACTTCGCACTTCGTCGCTAGGTAAAGGCGTCTCTTTCCGTTCATCACCTTAAGGCTACCAATCACAGGAAATTTAACCCTTTTAAGTGCCAAAATGATTATAATCAACTACATTTGAACAAAGCAGTGGTAAATAAATTCCTTTATTGTGGTTAGGTGGTTCCCCATACTTAAGATCTGGTTGTGCTTTATAGCCTGTTGTACGCATGGGTATGCTCAATTGATAGAGGTATCCCCGACTTCAAATACGGATCTTCTTCTTGAAAGCCTATTTACTGGTAACAACTGCATTGAAATTTCCAATAGCTCCTCGGCCATCAACGGTTCTGTAAATGGTATCAACAGCTATGGAACCTTCGCACTGGGCACCTCTGATTTTCCATTTGAATCAGGTATTGTTCTATCAACAGGTTCAGTGCTGGATATAAATGACGTCACAGCAACTGAATCCATGAGTGCCGGAGATATCAGCTGGCCCACGGCGACAGACATAGAAGAGTATTTGGGTATTGAACAAACCTTAAACGCTACCTCGATCGAATTTCAAATGAGTTCAGCTTCGGACCAGATTACTTTTAACTACATTTTAGCCTCAGACGAATACCAGCAGGAGTACCCCTGTAATTTTGCGGATCTTTTCGTGATCCTTGTCGAAAGAACAGATGGATCAGAACCTGTAAGAAATATAGCAGTCCTTCCGGAATCTGGTAATCTTATAAGTACAAGTACCATACACCCGGAAATTGAAGGCTTCTGCGGAGCAGAAAACGAGGCGTATTTTGAAGGTTATAACAATGGAGATACTAATTTTAAAGCCAGAACGGTTCCTTTGACCGCAAGCGCTCAGGTCGTGCCCGGAGAAGATTACACGATCAAATTGATCATCGCTGATGACATCGATGAACGTTTTGACTCGGCAGTATTTATTGAATCGATCGGGAATAATAGCTCATTAGATCTCGGGCCTGATATTGAGGCCTGCGGAACCACTGCATCGTTAAACGCTGAAATAGGAAATAACCTCGCCGAATACACCTGGTTTCAAGATGGTGTTCTCATACCTGGTGAGATCGGTCCAACACTACAAGTCACTGCATCCGGAGAATACACTGTAAGCGTGAGCATTCCATTCCAAGGTGCTAACTGTGAATTTTCTGATTCCATACAAGTAGAGGTCATCCCATTTGTACCCGCTCCGGAGATATCGGGTTTAATTGTGTGTGACGACAGCTCGAATGATGGTACAGAATCAATAGACCTCAGCATCAAAAATGACGAAATTCTCAGTTTACTTCCTGAGACCCCTGCTAGTTATGCCATTAGTTACTTTACGAGTGAGGAGGACGCCTTAAGCAATGAGAATGAAATTACCGGAATGTACCAAAACACCGAACCCTCAGAAACGATTTACGTACGGATAGAAAGTTCTGATGGTAGCTGCCTGCAGGTAGGGAATTTTGAACTGACCATTGGAAACCAGATTCAACCTTCAGGATTTACCATACAGATCTGCAATGGGTTGTTTCGAGAAGGTTTCTATTTTGAAGAAATTAGTTTTTTTGACCCCTGGGTCATTGAATTTCAAAATGGTGTTGACGTTCAATTCTATCTGTCGGAAGAAAATGCGTTAGTTGGAGAAAATGAGATTTTATTATCCTCAGATATACCTGAGGGTACAGACTTCATTTTTGCCAAGGCCATAGTTAATACTACGCTTTGTGAGTCACTATTCCCAGTCGATATCGATTTTGTAGAACCCCCGGGATCGGATGATGATTTTTACGTCATAGACCTTTGTAAAAACCCGGACATACCTTTTCAAAGTTTTACGTTGGAGAATATTCTCGATGAAGTAGAACAGACCATACCTGGTGCAACTGTTGTCTTTTTTCCTTCTGAAGAAGATGCTCTGGCCGAACAGAACCAGTATTTTAATCCTTTTGGTCCCATCATCATTAATAATCAGATTCCTCATCTTCAGGTAGTTTACATGTCCATCATCAATACAAACCAAAGCACCTGCCCTCGGGTGAGTCCTTTGGAACTGCACACCAATTTAGCATTTAACGTCGTCGATAGTTCGACTGAAATCAACAGGTGTGATGATGCCTCTGGTGATGGTCAGGAACAATTTCTGGTTGCTGATGTAATATCAGAGATCAAAGGGAAGTATTCACAAGTGAATATCGAGCTTTACGAAAC